>CAIWAX010000445.1 GCA_903910795.1 uncultured Anaerolineae bacterium | reverse complement strand
TGGATCACTCACCCCGGCGCTTATATTCGCAACCGGGCTGCTGATTTTGAGCGTGATCCTGACCACCCAACTGCAGGATCCTAAGTTCGCCAACAACGAGAACAACCTTTAAACAAAAAAGGGCTGCTCAAATTTCCGGCAGCCCTTTTTTGTATTCTGAATTAATCGGCTTGGCTTCTCATTTGCTTGATTGTATTTATCAAGCCATTTGTGGAAGAATCGTGCGTGGAAACCTGACCAGCCCCTGCCAGTTCGGGCAATATCTGCTTAGCAAGCTGCTTGCCGAGCTCAACACCCATTTGGTCGAAAGAATTGATATTCCAGATGACACCCTGAGTAAAGATTTTATGTTCATAAAGTGCAATCAGAGAACCCAAAACGCGTGGGGTCAGTTTGGGGTACAAGATAGAATTCGTTGGCCGGTTGCCAGGGAAAGTTTTGGCCGCCACGAGCGTTTCAAGCTGTAAGCCAGAATAGCCTTCCTTTACCAATTCGGCCCGAGCTTCATCCGAAGTTTTGCCTTTCATCATGGCCTCGGGTTGGGCCAGGAAGTTCGAGAGCAGGATCGTCTGATGCTCGCCCAGCGGATTGTGGCTGTTTGCAGCCGCCAAAAAATCACAGGGGATCAACTTGGTGCCCTGATGAATGAGCTGATAAAAAGCATGCTGACCGTTGGTGCCGGGCTGGCCCCACACAATCGGGCCGGTTGAATAGTTCAGCCACCCACCTTCACGCGTGACGCTCTTGCCATTGCTCTCCATATCACCCTGCTGGAAATATGCCGGGAAATACACCAGATACTGGTCATAAGGCAGGATGGCGTGCGACTGGGCACCAAAAAAGTTGTTATACCAGATGCCCAGCAACCCCATGATAACCGGAATATTTTCGGCAAAAGGTGTATTTTGAAAATGTTGATCAACCGCGTGTGCGCCACCCAGCAGCTCTTCAAAACGATCCATGCCCAGATAAATGGCAATTGATAACCCAATTGCCGACCAAAGTGAATAGCGCCCACCAACCCAATCCCAAAACTCAAACATATTATTGGGGTCAATCCCGAATTTGCTGACTGCTTCCACATTGGTGGACATGGCGGCAAAATGCCGGGCGACAACAGTTTCATCTTTTGCGGTGGCAAGAAACCATTTGCGCGCCGATAAGGCGTTGGTCATGGTTTCCTGCGTAGTGAAGGTTTTGGATGCAACCAGGAACATGACAGTTTCGGGATTAACTTTTTTCAGGGCTTCAGCCAGATCAGTACCATCCACATTTGAGACAAAATGGATGCGCAGGTCATCGCGAGCATAGGGTTTAAGTGCTTCACACACCATCTTGGGGCCCAAATCCGAACCGCCAATACCAATATTGACAATATCAGTGATGGCCTTGCCTGTATAGCCTTTCCAGTTCCCGCTGCGAACAGTCTCGCTAAAAAGGCGCATTTTAGCCAATACCCGGTTGACTTCGGGCATCACATCCTGACCATCAACAAAAATCGGGGTATTCGAACGGTTTCGCAAAGCCACATGCAGTACGGCCCGATCCTCAGTGTTATTGATTTTTTGACCGCTGAACATGTCATGTATTCTTTGCTTCAATCCAGACTGCTGCACGAGATCCAGCAACAAAGACAAGGTTTTTTCTGTCACTCGGTTTTTTGAAAAATCGAAAAGGATATCATCGAAGCGGAAGGAATAGCGGGCAAAACGCCCGGGCTCCTGGGCAAACAGATCCTTCATGTGCAGATTCGCGGCTTCAACCTGATGCTGCGCCAGGTTATGCCACACTGAGGTTTTTTCGAGGGTTTCCATCGATTTTCTCCTGAAATTACATTTCTGGCTGACCGGCAACCGACCCACAGGGCACATGGGTAACGTTATTATAACGAAAGAATTTGTTTTCCTGCCCAGCTTTCTCCAGGCGCCAATCGGATTTGTCTCCCAACCGCGGCAGCCTCCACGCACACAAACTCACGGTATCCGTCTGGCTTCATATCACCCAACTGGACACATTTTTCCGGGCCAGGGTTCCAGATGACGGTATCACGGAAACCATCACTCAGAATGGAGAGCAACTGACCCGCAGGGCCCATGTTGCCGGCTACAAGTTCCAGCACGGAAGGAGTGTCGAGATAGATTCGGTCAACCTCACCTTCAAAAATAACCTGTTCAGAATCTTCCTCTCTTTCCACACCACCATTCGCCGAATCGCGGTATGTTGTCCCCTCCAGCCCGGAGACAGCCGTATTGGCGATATCTGGCACACGTAGATACGTATGCAATGCGGCTGTAAAGGTAAATGGCGCCGGATCGGTATTTATAATCGAAAGCGCCATTTCAAGTTTTGACTTGCCTATACGAATGGTATATTCAGCCAGAAAATGATACGGCCAAATATTTAAAGAATCGCTCGAATCGGAAAGCCAAAACACTGCGCTTTCGGCAGTCGAACGGGCAAGCTCCCAAGTTTGGGTGCGCGCAAAACCATGTTTTGGCAGACTTCCCAGCCCGGCAAATTGGGGAAATATCACCGGTACGCCTCCGCGAATGGCAGCGCCTGCTCGATATTCGGCGTTCGGGCTCAAGAAGAGGCATTCCCTGCCATCTGGAATCACCCAAGAAAGCACGTGGGCACCGTATTGGCTAATCCTGGCTATTCCGCCATCCGGGCTATTGATCTGAATAATCTGTTTTCCAAATTCATCGGGGTTTGAAAATGAGGCCATGGTAGTTCCTCCAGAAATTGAATGAATCTGACCAGTTTAACATATCTGGAAAAATCCCCACAGGTTTTAACAGAATTATCTTTCACATCGGCGGAATAAAAAAACAATAGACAAATAAAATAATTGAACGCCTATTCATTCACAGTATTTTGCGCAACTTGCTTCGAGAGTGTTGGAGGTTTTCAGAACAGAAGAAACAGAACCATGTTTAACGATAAGAAATCCAGACATTGAGGATTTCCCTGAAAGAGAAAACTCAGCCAGCATGACTACTTTGGGCAAGAAAAAGAGACTGACAAAAAGTTTCGCAAATTTCATTGACCGCGTCACTAACCGCGAGGCTTACCGGGGAAAATGGCGCATTTTGCGCGGGCTGGATACCAAGCAAATGAACAATACACCCAAATTCAAGGGTCAGATATCGCGCCAGCATTGCAAGCGGCAGGCTGTGCGAAGAAGCGCTCATGCCGCTAGTGCTCTCCCAGGGAATCCAGGTGATTGTACCGGGGGTTGCATCAATTTGGGCTGCGTCAACCAGGATCACCACCAGGGGCTGAAATCTTCGCAAGTCAGCCGTGATATTTTCAGGTGCCTGTCCGGCTTCGATCACCAGCACGTGCTGTGCATCGCAGGCACATTCGCGCCGGCCCAAATTGCGAGCCACCAACACACCTGCTGCATCGTCTCCATTAAATTCATTTCCTATCCCTACAACCGCCAAACGGGGATAATTAGCCTTTGACTGGCCCTGTTCCGGTGTCAGGATTGGGTAAAGAAAGTTTTTCCAGGAAGATTGCGACATCGTTTTCATTTCCATAATACACCTCGAATGCTTCTTTTTTTAGCGCCGCCAGTTCCCAATCCTGGCTGGACATATTCATACACTTAAACTTACAGTTCACAACGCACTGTCCACAATAAACACAGCGATCCGTGTGGTATTTTAAGACAAAACGCTTTGCTGCCCGATCAAGCGTGATTAACTCAATCGCATTTGATGGGCAATCCTTTGTACACAAGCAGCAACCAGTACAGGCAGCCGGGTTATAAACCAATTTTCCACGAAATCGATCGGAAGTAATTACCTTTTCGACAGGATAAATCTGAGTCGCTGGTTTCTTGAAAAACGACTCCATTACATCCCTGAACATAGTTGCTATTCTCATTGGAAATATCCTTTCCAGACGATCATTACTAATATTTGAGCCAAAGCCAGGATCGCACCAAAGCGCCACCACAGCCCAACCGTCTGATCAATACGTAAGCGAGTCAATAAAGATTGAAAAACTGACATCACAAGCAACAGCGCAATCGTTTTAATGAGGAAAGGTAGAATACCTCCCAGCCCACCCAAATAGAAGGAGGCGATCAAAGTGATGCCAATGACAAGTTCCACCGATTTGCCAATGTTAAAAATGGCCAGGCCACGGCCACTGTAATCCGTGAGAGCGCCGGCAACGATTTCTGTTTCTGCCTCTGGGGCATCAAAAGGCGGCAATTCGAGCTTGCCCATTAACCCAATCAAAGCCACCAAAAAACAGATTGGTTGGGTCAAAACCATCCAGTGACCAGAAGCATAGGTGTTAATTTCATTAATCTGCCAGCTCCCAGCCGCCAGCGCGGGCCCCAGCATGGCCAACATGAAAGGCGCTTCATACGCAAAAGTTTGAGTCAGCGCACGGGTTGCCCCAACCAGGGAAAATCGGCTTCTTGTATTCCAACCCGCCAGGCCGATCGACATGGTCAATAAACTGAGCAAATAGATTGTCACGATCAAATCACCCGGGAAACTGTGGACTGGCGCCAATCCCATCAGGGGCACATAGAGAGCAGCCGTCAGCGCACCTGAAAGCGCCAACACCGGCAGCCCAAAAAATAGCAGCGCGTTGGCCTTATCTGGATTGATCTGTTCCTTCGCAAATAATTTGACTATATCGGCAAAAGGCTGGAACCAGCGTGGACCGATGCGATTTTGCAACCTGGCAACCAGCTTGCGGTCAATCCACTCGTAAAACATCCCGACCAGGATCAGAGTCAGCCCGGTGGGGAAAATCAGGATGTTGATCATTGGAATGATGGAAAGTACCCATAAGTTCGGTATAGTGTTCATCTTTTGTAATACTCTATGCCGTGCTGTCTCAACTGCTCCCAAGACCAGGTCTGGCTGCCACCCGAACGAGATACAGTCACCATGCGGTCATTACATGAAAAGCAAGGATCCATTCCTGCAATCAACATTGGCACATCGGCAAGCTGCCTGCCGACGGCCTTTTCAAGCACTGAGACCCAGTTACACAGGCTAGGCGTGCGTACATGGATGCGCGCCGGTGTTTCACCGCCACTGCTCCTTATGTAATAAAACAATTCACCTCTCGGCGCTTCCATGCGGGAGATGGTTTCACCAACCGGGATCTTGCGCGGCACGCGCACAGATAACGGCCCCTCCGGCAGATTATCAACAATCGTACGCATGGTAAAACAGGAAACCAACAGTTCCTTCAGGCGCACCACAAAACGAGCTTCCAGGTCACCATTTGTTTCTGTCACAGCACTAACCGGGTAACGCAAATATGCACCATACGGCGCTTCCACACGCACATCCCGCACCAGGCCAGAAGCCCTGGCCGTTGGGCCGAGCAGCCCAAATCGAACTGCTTCATCAAAAGAAATTGTGCCTATGCCACGGGTACGGTTCAAGAACATTACATCGGTCGTCACCACATCAAGATAGTGGCGTATGCGACCCTCAAGATAGGTCAAGCCTTCTTTCACCGACCGAGACTGTTCGGGGCCAATTTCGCATTTGACACCCCCAAGCACATTGGCAGAGTAATTTACCCGGTTGCCGGTGATCTGCTCCAACAGGTTCATGACTGTTTCACGATCACGCCAGGAGTACATAAACAATGTATCGAAACCAGCTTCGTGGGCAGCCACACCCAGCCAGAGCAAGTGACTGTGGACTCGTTCCAGACCTGCCACCAGTTCGCGAATGGCCTGGGCGCGCAGTGGGACTTCCACCTGGGCCAGTTTCTCAACACCCATACTGTAAGCCATGGCGTGGGTGTGCGAGCAAATACCGCACACTCTTTCAAACAGATATAAATTCTGATTCCAGTTGCGCTTTTCTGCCGCTTTTTCGATACCGCGATGGGCGTATCCCAGGCGCATACGCGCAGCAGTAACAATTTCGCCATCCACTGTAAACTCAAAATGTCCAGGTTCTTTTAACGCCGGGTGCTGCGGCCCAATTGGAACAACAAAGGTATTCCCACTCACCACCCCTTCCTCTGGTAGCGGAGCGGCGTGGCTGACGGAAACCGGGGCCGCCTGCTCTAAGGTGAAATCTGCCCGCATTGGGTAAACGCCTTCAGGCCAATCATCTGATATAAAAAGCCGGTCAGAATTGTTCAACCCTTCAACATGAATACCGAGCATTTCCTGCAGTTCGCGCTCGAAGAAGGAAGCTGGCGGGATCACATCCGCGATGCTTGGAACCACGACCTGAACATCACGAGACTGTCGGACCCGTAAAGTCAGGACAGCCGGGCCGCTGCAAAAATGATAAAGGATCTCCATCCGACCATCAACAAGGCCTAAATCCGAACCAGTAATAGCGGTCAGGTATCCCCAACCAGCCTCATGCACAGCCTGAACGGATGCATGCAAATCATTAGTATCAACCACCGCATCCAGACGGGTGGGGTCAGGATGGCTGGTTTCCTTATTCCAAGTGCCAAGAAGGTTCTCAGCCTGCTTCAAGACTTGCTCAGTATTCATGCGACCACCCTTTCCTGTTGTGAAGACGCTACCTCTGCTGTTTGTTCCGGCCGCTTCGCAACCGGGCGGGTGCCTTCTTTTACATGCGTCAACAATTGGATGATGCCGTTGATGATAGCCTCCGGGCGTGGCGGGCAGCCGGGGATATAGACATCCACCGGCACAACTTCGTCTACAGATCCGCCCACGTTATAGCAGCCTTCAAAAACACCGCCTGAAATGCTGCAAGATCCGATGGAAATAACAAATTTAGGTTCGGGCATCTGCTCGTAAGTACGTACAAGCCGTTCCCTGGCCTGTCGTGTCACCGGGCCAGTCACGAGTAACACATCCGCATGACGCGGGCTACCTTGTAATTTAATTCCAAAGCGTTCAACGTCATAGCGCGGCGTCAAAGTTGCCAATGTCTCAATATCACAGCCATTGCAGGAACCACTGTTAAAGTGCACAGCCCAGATGGAATTAAGCCTGGCCCAGGTTCGCACCTCGGAGATTACCTGTTTCCAACTCGCAGGGCACATGTCAAATACATTTGTAGCCATATTGTTCAACCTCTTTCCGCTATAGAGCCGCTACCAACGGCTTCGACAACCTGGATCAATAAATTATCCTAGAACCAGCGCCACCAGGATCAGGATCAGACCTAAAATATAAGGAATAGCCGCTAACGAAAGCCCACTGCTTCCGATCATCAGTACGCCCAGATGAAGCACTGCGAAAAACAGCGCAATCACAAAAAATTGGCGGTAACCGGGTGCAGCCAGGCCAGGGTCATTGGCCTCACCACTGGCATAAGTGGCAGATTTAAACTCTGACTCACGACCACGGGCAGAAAACATACGCCCCAGTCCGGATGCAGCTGAAACCACTGCAAAATAGATGACAAAAGCGATCAGAGGTGCAAATAAAATATCTGCCATAGGTCAATTCCCAAACAATCCCAAAAGGGCCTTCGCGGCCGGAGCTGTCAGCCAATCCATTAACCCGGGCGCGAGACCAAGTACAACAACTGCCATAGCCAGAAAGATAAGAGGCAGGGTGATCGTCGATGGCAAAGGTTTGCCTGCCAAAATCGCATCTGAAGGCGTTTTTCGGTACATTAAATTGACTAACGGGGCGTAATATCCCAGCGATAGCACACTGTTCAGCGCCATGAAAACCATCAGGGCAATAATCCAGCCGTTTTGCGTGCTAAAACCGCCAACAAAAATCTGCCATTTTGACATAAAACCCGCCAGAGGCGGCAAGCCACCCAGACCCAGAACAGCAATACTCAAGCTTAGAGCGACCATTGGATATTTCTGCGCCGTCCCGGCCAAATCGCTGACCAGCAAGGCATGATGGCTGCCATTTTGCAGGTACAAGGCATAAATCAAAGCCCCCGCGGCCAAAAAAGCCAGGCCCTTCATCAACATGTGCGTGAACAGGTGGAACATGGCCCCCTGCGCGGCAGCTTCTCCACCGGCAAAGAGAGAAACACCAATCCCAAGCAGGATATAACCGATATGGCTCAAACTTGAATATGCAAGCATTCGTTTCAAAATGGTTTGCCGCAGGGCCACCAGGTTGCCGAACACCATATTGAGAGCCCCAAAGCTCAATAAAATAATGCGCCAATCAAGCGGGTGCATTATTGCGCTCAGCGCACGCAACATGGCAATTAAACCAGCTTCTATGACCACACCAGATAACATTGCTCTGATACCGCTGGGGGCCTGGGAATGGGCATCCGGCAGCCAGGTATGCAGGGGCACCAATGCAGCCTTCACGCCAAAACCAATGATAAATAATCCTGCTGCCGCAAGCGAAACCAGCCGGTGATCACTCGCCCATCTGGCTCCGTTTTGGTGGAGGGCTGCCAGATCCAAAGAACCAGAATTGGCGAGCACCAGAGCAATTCCCATCAAAACCAATACCGAACCAGTGGCGCTTTGAACCAGGTATTTGACCCCTGCCTCCAGCGAAGCGGGCTGCTCACGATAGAACGCGACCAAAAGGTACGAAGAGACTGCCATGCCCTCAAACCATACCCACAGGTTGAAGAGATCGCTTGCGCAACCCAATCCAATCATCAGTCCCATCATGGCCAGGAGCATGGCATAAAATTTTTCTTCGCCCACCTCGTCCGCCATGTAAGACCACGAAAAAATCACAACCAGGGTTCCAAGACTGAGCACCATCAAGGCCAGCAACAAGCTGATGGCATCCGCCCGCAACCAGATACTTTCTACCGCAAATTCAAGTCGTTCGCCGGAAAGAAAAGTGCGGACAGCCGCGATATATGGCACCCAGGTAGCTATAACCGCCAGCAGGGCCAGTATGCGCACCAAGTTTGGACGGCCCTTTTGGTTCGGGTTGTGAATACCAAGCCGCCCCGCCAAATAAATAGCCGGTGATGATAACAACGGGATGGCAAACATCCAGGTAAAACGTATCGCGTCCATTACACTCCCCAAAACAGCATCACTAGCACCGCCAGCAATGCAATAATGATCCCAAGAATATTCCAGTTCAATTCACCGGTTTGCGTCTTTTGAAGCACGGCGGCCGATTTCTTCACTGCCGCGACCACTTGCTGGTTTAACCATTCAAAGCCGAAGCTGGAACTGACTAATTCTTCATGAAAAGTACCCATAAGTTCCGTAAACCAGTGTGCTTGCGGAATAGGATTTGGGCTGCGTTGAACTACTACCCATAGACCCGCGCCAACCAGCAGAATGATCAGCGCCAGCCAGGTGCCTGCGCCAGTGAGAACATCCATCACCAGGTTTATGGTAGAAATCGGTTCAATGGCATGATACGGCAGGCTGCCTGACATCAATCCTGAAAGCGGTCCGGCCAGCAGCCAGGTTGTAAGTGCGCCCGTAGCCAATAAGCCAGTAGATATCTTCATAGCCAGACCACTGTCATGAACATGAAGCTGTTCCCGTGGCTGTCCGTAAAAGACCAGCCATGTCATTCGGATGGTGTAGAAGGCCGTCAGACCCGCCCCGAAAAGCATAAAACCAAATGCCCAAACTGGGCCTTGCTTCAACCCAGCCTCCAGAATGAATTCTTTGCTCCAAAATCCATTAAAGATTGGCACACCTGCCAACGCCAGGGCTCCAATGATAAAAACGTTGCGAATAAAAGGCATTTTCGAACCCAGACCGCCCATTTTACGCATATCACGCGTACCCACGCTGTGAATGACCGCACCGGCCGATAAGAACAACAGGGCTTTGAAAACCGCATGATTGAGTAAATGAAACTGGCTTGCAAACACCCCGCCAACTCCGATGGCATACACCATATAACCAAGCTGACTGACGGTTGAATAAGCCAGCGCGCGCTTTAAATCCGTGGCGGTCAAAGCCATCAAACCGGCGGTCAGCGCAGATAACATTCCCACCAGGGTAACTGCCAGCGTCCAACCCGGTACCTGTGCAAACGCCGGGTAAAAGCGTGCCAGCAGATAAACACCCGCGTTAACCATCGTGGCAGCATGAATGAGGGCGCTGACAGGTGTTGGAGCTTCCATCGCATCGGGAAGCCAGGTATGAAAGGGAAACTGCGCAGATTTAGCCGCTGCAGCCAGCAAAAATCCATAAGCAATAAATGCCAATAGACCCGCCGGGATTGAAGTTGCACCTTTTAGCAAATCCGCAATTTGAAAACTTCCAAGATTGGAAAAAGCAGCCAGGGCACCTGCCAGCAGCCCAACCCCGCCAACCTGGGTAATAATCAGGGCCTTCATACCCCCTGACACAGCTTTGGGGTCATCGTTATAGTAAGAAATCAGAGCATAAGAACACAATGCGGTGATTTCCCAAAAGAAAAACGTAAAAAATAAATTGCCGCTCAGCACCAGGCCGGTCATGGCGCCGATAAACAATAGTATGAAGGCGTAATAACGCCTCAATTGAGCTTCGCCTTGCATATAATCAACCGAATAGATTACGGCCAGCGAGCCTACCACGCAGGCTACAGCAGCCAGAGTAGCCCCCAACCCATCCGCCACCAGTGTAAAATCGCCGAACCAGCCGCCGAATTTGAAATTTACAGCAGGCTGAGACCCGGCAAAGGCCAGCAATATTAAGGAAAGCAGCCCTGCGGACACACTGGTACCCACAGCAAGAATGTGCAATATTTTCGGACGCGCATCCCCTGATAACCAGACCAGCAACGCGCCCAGCCAGGGTAGGCCAATTAAAAGAACACTCAGGGTTCCAGCCATCCTAACCTCTCAGCGTGGAAATATCTGCCACGTCCAGAGTACCAAACCTGCGTCGCACCTGCACAGCCAATGCCAAACCGACCACGGCTACAACTGTATCGGCAACAATAACAGTAGCCGCCAGGCTCTGCCCAAGACCCAGGTTGTTGCCAACTTTTCCAGCCAGAACCAACGCAAGCATGGCAGATTTTACAAGGATTTGGAGTACCAGAACAATCTTAATCAAATTTCGAGTGATCAATAAACCATAAATACCAACCGCGAGCAATCCTATGATGACAAGCAAAACAACGTTCAATGGAGAAATATTCACGAATGTACCTCCTCATGGGAAGTACCCACGATTTGATCAGCAAATCGTTCAGTATGGCTGATAGGCGTGGCTTCGCGTTCCGATAACAAACCAAGAACACCAAGAACTCCGGAAAAAATCAAAGCAATCTGAATCCAGACATCCAGCACACGTTGCTGCCAGAGAACAACAGTTAGAGAGAATGAAGTTACGTCCAGGGGTGGTTCAACCAGAGGGAAAACCATGATGGCCACAAAGAAGGCAGATAAAACCACAATCAGGATCGCCAAAGGCTTTGGAATCACTGAAAGCAGATCACGCGCATCATCTCCTACCACACTGAGGGCATACACCATCAAAACTGTGACCAAACCTGCGCCTACACTTAGTTCTATCACTGCCACTTGCTGAGCGCCAAGTAAATATAAAATAACTGAGACCATTGCACTGACGCAAGCCAGGTAAAGAATGGACGATAACAGTCTTGTTGAGATCATTGCCCGATATGCGCAAACTATGGCTGCCAGGCCAAGGATGAGATATAAATAACTTTCCATACTTACTCCAAAATTTGTTTCAACCAGCATCTTCAAGGATGAGTACGATGAAATCTACCCTGATAACTTTACCTTATAGATTAGCCTGCTTATGTCATATCGTCATGTGATGTTTGTCATATAAAAAAGGATGCGTTTATCATGAATTGTGAAAAATATCACAATTCATGATAAAAACTGATAATGAAAATTCCGATCATTCATAAAAGACAATAATAGCCGCTTGACTGTGTTACCGATTACCAGTAATATCGAATAACATCAATATTTTTCAACTCACCGAAAGGCATAATCATGGTTAAGAATCATTTCAATGGCTTGCCAACCCAACTCCTTGAGAATAAATTTCTCAAAATTGAATTCCTGACCTCTTCCGCGCGCATCGTGCGCCTGAGCCCGACAGGTAAATCGAATTTATTCGCTGATCTGGGAAATGAGTCTACCCCCACTCCCTTTGGAGATTTTTATTTCCACGGTGGGCACCGCTTCTGGCACGCACCCGAAGCCATGCCGCGTACTTATATCCCGGATAATGAAGGCGCTGTCACAAGCGAGATCCCGAGCGGAGTACGTATTGATCAGCCCGCCGAACCCTGGACATTTCTCGCCAAAAGCCTGGAAATCCGCATTAATCCCGATCAGCCGCAAGTGATCATCCGGCATGAAATGCGCAATGACAGCGCCTGGCCGGTTGAACTGGCTCCCTGGGCGCTAACCATGCTGCGCCAAGGCGGCGTGGGAATCTTTCCGCAACCACAGGGTAACGTTGACAGCGCTGGGCTGCTGTCAAACCGGCAAATTTCCATCTGGCCTTATACCCATATTGGCGACCCTCGTCTGATTCTGCGTGATGATTGCATCTTGCTCAATGCCAGCCCAGCCTTACCCGCCATCAAGATCGGGTATTTCAACCCGCACGGCTGGCAGGGTTATTGGATTGACGGCACATTATTTGTCAAACGCTTTGAAGCTATTCAATCTGCCAGTTACCCCGATGGTGGATGCAATACCGAGACATACTGCAATGACAAGTTTATAGAATTAGAAAGCCTGGGCCCACTCACTCAACTGGCGCCTGGTGCTACTATCGTTCATAATGAAACATGGGAACTTTACGACAGCCTGGATCAGCCTTTCATCCCAACCGAGATTGCTGAATACCTGTCAAAGTAGGCACCTAATTCGGGAAAACAATCGCAGGAAAAATCCTTTGGGAGATATAATATCTCTCTGAAATAATCCCAATCCCGTGAAGAGCTTTGGTGAGGTGAAACTATGAATTCGGAGCAGGTATATATTGGAACAGATAGTGGTGCGACCACTTCAAAAATTGGCGCCGTTTGGCATGACGGCACAACCGTTTCCACCAGGTTACTTCAAAGACCCACTTATTCTGAGCTTGGCCCAGATGCAGTAGTTCACAGTTGGGTGGAAGGCGTTAGTGATTATCTTGAACAAAATGGATTAACCTGGGATCAAGTAGCGGGAGTAGGGTTGGCCATCCCCGGCCCATACTTGCGTTATGGAGTCCTCGATCGCAGCGCCAATATTCCAGCCAGCTTTGAGGGCTGGGATGTTCACAGCGCCTATAGCAACGCCCTGGCAAATAAAGCCGGGCGCGCAGTGCCGTTGGTTGTTGGAAATGATGGGAATTATGGCGGGGTGGCCGAAGCACAGCGTGTGCGAGGCAAGACCAACTGCAGCGTGTTGATGCTTGCGCCGGGCTCCGGTCTGGGTGCAGCGTATGTCGACGGTCACGGTCTGCCCCTGGATGGCGACACCCTGGCAGGCATGGAAGGTGGTCACATGCCTGCCCCTCTCCATCTTTTGAATATTAAACCTTATCCATGCGGCTGCGGCAAGGATTGGGGCTGCTTTGAAGTCTACACAACCATCTCTGGTTTGCCTTATTTACTGGCTGAAAAACTGGAAAAATATCCCGATCACGAACTTGCCAAATCCGACAAACCCATCAAAGAGAAGGTTTTATCATTGCGCGGCCTGGCTCAAAAGGGTGATATCCTGGCCTCCGAAATCTTTGATTTTCAGGCCCGCGCCCTGGGGTTGCACGTGGCAAACCTGGCCATGGCGCTTGACCCATCGTTTGTGGTGATTGGCGGCGGTCTCATGGATCCCGAAAGTACTACAGAATCTTTCCGCGAACGCTACTTGAAAATCGTACGAGAAACGGCTGCACCCTATTTGTGGTCATCACAACGCAGGCACATGAGCATTGTGCCGGCTGAGTTGGGCGATCTTTCACAGGCCATCGGTGCCGCCCTGGTGGCACTTTACCAGAGCCGCTCATAAATTCGCAAACACATCTAAAAAAGCACCTCCCTGATTGACGATCGGGGAGGTGCTTTTTTTATTCGCCTTTTGCAAGGGCAAGGATTTCTTTTTTATCATTCAAAACCTTGACCAATTTTCCATCCCGCATTTGCAAAACCCGATCGACATACTGCACCATACGCAAATCATGGGTAACAATAATCCCAGCACGCTGATCCTCATGAATGAGCGCAGCGAATGTTTTCACGACTTGATAAGCACGTTCTGTATCCAAACTGGCGGTTGGTTCATCCGCCAGTACCACGGTGGGAGAGTGAATCAGCGCTCGCGCAATTGCCACCCGCTGTTGCTGACCACCGGACATCTGGTTTGGCAGGTTGTTCAAACGATCCGATAGACCCAGCCTTGAAAGCAGTTCCTGGGATCTCAACTTTCCAGCCTTATCCAGCTTACCATTCAAACGCAGCATAAATTCAACATTCTCAGCGGCAGTTAAAAACGGGATCAGGTTATTAGATTGGAAAGTAAAACCGATCTTTTTGCGTCTCAAGCCAACCCGCTGACCTTCAGACATACGCGCCAGATCCTGGCCGTCAATCAACACCTGCCCACTGGTGGGTGTCAGTAATGCCGCCAGGATTGACAGCATCGTTGTTTTACCTGAACCACTTGGCCCAACCAGGGCCACAAATTCACCATGTTCTACAATGAAAGAGACATCATCGACAGCATTGATAGTACCAGAATCACTTTCAAAGGTTTTGACAACATTCCGAACTTCAAGGGCAACTGCGCTCATATACCGGACTCCTATAAAAGGCGCAATGCCTTGAGAGGCTCAATTCGCACCGCATAAAACACCGAAACCAGCCCGCCTGCCGGGCCAATCGCGAGAAGAGCGATAATTGCCAGAGCAGAAGATGAGCCATTGAAATACAAAGGCACAGTTGGAGGAAAGCCGAGTGAGAATAAATAAGTCAGCAAACCTCCAATCGCCACTCCAACCGCTGTCACAAACACGATCTGGATGATGGAAGCCAGGCCAACCACGAAATTCGAGGCGCCAATCGCTTTAAGCACACCAATCTGGGGGACTTTCTGAAGGATCTGAATCTGAAAGAAACCTCCAATTACCAGAACACCTATCAAAAGAGTGAAAAAACCTTGAGTCTGGACAGTTCCCTGCTGGGCCGAATAACCAGGGATGTTGCTGATAGTGGTTGGGATATCGGCCACTTGCACATTTTCAACCGTTTGCTGGATTTTTTGCAGCATTACCTTTGCTTGCGTCGGGTCTTTCAATTTTACAAAAATCACATTGATAGCCGGCGTCAGATTGCTAATTTCCGCAGCCGATTTAGGCCGGTCGCGTTCCCAAACAAATGCTGGAACAAAGATGGATGGCTGAAAAAGGTAGGCTTGACGGCTTGATATTCCAACTACACGCAATTCAAAAAATTGATCCTTGGTGCCCTGAGTGGAACGGATAAGAATGACATCGCCCAGTTTGATACTGGTTTGTTCCGCCACCCGCTGATCGATAATCACTTCTTTGGCCTGATCGGTTAAAAAAGACCTGCCAGAGATGACAGCCGGAATGCCAGGACGTCCAGCCTGAACACCCAGCAGTGAAACTTTAAGCACTTTATCACCTGGCAGTACAATGGCGGTTGAAGAAGTTGATAGCGGGCCAGCATCTTCCACGCCATCCACACGCCGAACCGCACGCAGAGTTACATCATCCAACCGGCTGGAACCAATGATGTAATCGGTTTTATCAAGAAATACAACCAGCTGCGCATCCACTTTGGATATATATTCGCGGTTATTTGTGCCAAGACCCTCCCCCAGAGCAGCTATAAACAATACAAGCAGGGTAATCAGTGCAATTACCATGCTCACTAAAAGGAACCGCCCGCGATTGCGCCAGACTTCTTTTAAAGCCAAATAAATAGAAAGAAAAATATTTTTCATCAATTATCCAGGTCCGATCGGAGAATCAAGCGGTGTATACCAATCCATCCCCATCACTCCACCAATCAGTAGTTCCAGAGAGGGGTGATCCGAAATGTCATCATAGTAATAAGGGAGACGTATACGGCCGTCCGGACCAATAATGAATAGCCCAGACATTTGCAGGGCATCCTGACCGGCAGGCGGAAGTTCAGGGTTCCAACCCTTTTCGATCGCCAACCTCCGGTTCGATTTGATAACCTTTGGAGAGAACACAGAGGCAAGCCAGGAAGTTCGCCCAAGAAAATAAGCCTGATAGGCTTTTCGTTCTGGATCAGCCAGGCACAAAATACCGGGAACTCGCTCCTTACAGTAAGCGCGCACCTGCTCAAGCGTACCCTGTGTGACAACAACCAATGACAGCCCTCTTGCCAACAGCTCGGGATTGAATTTCACCAGCCTATCCAGCATCTCCTTACACTGCGGACAGCCAAAATGGCGTGTGAAAGCCAACACAAGCACCTGCCCCTGCCACAAGGAGGAAAGCTTAACCGGCTGGCCCATGGCTGATACTAATTCCACATCCGGGGCGAATTCATTGAAAGTCAGATGCTTTATTTTTTGCATTGGAAAATTTTACTCCATTCCCATTTCAAAACCTATCACACCTATCTTTATTTATTGAGGTTCATCAGAAATATGACCAAAAGCATAAATGGTCAGGTAAATGAAGATAAAAAACAGGGTGTACAGGCTGATAAACCCGATCGACTTCAAACTGGGATCGGCCAGCCAATCCCAGACGCTGTCAGCGGCACTCGTAGGGGTTTGGAGAATATCCCAGCTATTCAAGCGAATGAAACGGCCCAGATAGACCCCAACGCTGGAAAGACCCGCCACGAAAAAAACAAACACCCAGCCGTGGATACGGCCAAATTCACGGCGAATGATCTCCTGCATCAGATTAAGCGAAACAATTCCCAATAGCATCCCCGTCCAAGAAAACCAGACCAGCATGATCACATCATACCAGACCAGGCTGGCCGGCGATGATTGGTTTAAATGCTGCAAATCGGTCAAAATATAAGGCGCATTCGGGAAAAATATCAGCCACAGAAAGGAGAAAGCAGGTATGACAAGAGAAACCAGATTGCGGCGCCAGGAAAGAAAGTATGCCAGATACGCGAGGATGAAAGGAATCCAGGCCAGGCCCAGGTTCCAGACCAACATTGCGTACCGGTAAGTGCCTGTGTAATAAAAACGTTCAGCCACCAGCGCAACGCAGATCATCGAAGCCATGCTTAGCAAAACAAATACACCTATTTTGTACTTGTGGTGAGAATAGATCAAACGAAGACGATCGAGTATCATGATCAGGATTTTACCAGAATGGCGCAAGCCCTTTCAAGTTCTTAGAATTACTTTCCGAATGTGCCAAAACATCCATCTGCACATTTATAGGGCAGCCCGGTCATATCACTTTTGAACTTCAGCGGTGGGCAGCAAGCTCTCATATACCTTAATAATTTGTCTGGAAATATTTTCCCAGGCATAACCGCGGGCATATTCTGCTGCCTGCGCGCCCATCCGCATTCGAAGGTCCCCATCCTGAAGCAGCAGGCCGAGCTTTGCACACAGAGCATCACTGTCACCATTAGGAACGTGAAAACCTGTCACCCCATCTACAACCAGAAACGCCAAACCGCCAACTTGCGAAGCGATCACCGGCGTTCCACAGGCCATAGCCTCCAGCGCGACCATCCCAAACGACTCGTAATGGGAAGGCATCACCAGCACTTCGGCGGCAGAGTAATAATACGGCAGGGTATCCTGGCTGCGCTTTCCCAAGAAAACCACAATGTGTTCCATACTGAGATCAGCGCATAAATTCTGAAGCCGGGTCATTTCGTCACTCATATCTTCCGGATTGGCGTTTGGATCACCGCCAATAATAGCCAGGTAGGCCGGTTTCTCGATTTCATCCATGCGCATGCAAGCCATAGCACGGATTAGCGTGTCGACTCCCTTGAGTGGTTCAATCCGGCCAACAAACAACACCATCCGGTCATCTTTTGGAATTCCAATCGCTTCCCTGGCTTCATCTGCCGGGATAGGATAAAAATGCCCGACATCAACGCCAGGGGGGATGACCACAATTTTTTTCTGATCAGCCTTGTATAACCATTGAAGTTGGGCACGTTCAGCCAGGGTGGCCGCGATAATACGGTCGGCCCGCGCCAGCACTTGGCGCTCACCCAACAATCGGGAGGGACCCTCCTTTTCAGATTCCCGGGTGGCGATGCGATTTTTCATCTCACCCAGGGTATGAAACATGTGTACAATAGGCACCTTCCATGCTTCAGCCAGCATTTCGGCTGCGATCCCAGACATCCAGTAGTGGCTGTGGATAAGGTCATAATGCAGGCCCTTCTCAGTAGCAAACTGCTTGACGCCTTCCACAAACTGCGGGATATGATCGGGAAGTTGGGCTTTTGGAAAAGGCTGCTCAGGTCCAGCAGGGATATGCACGACCCGGTTGCCATAGCCCAGATCGTGGAGCACATGCGGCACATGCTCATCCTGCGATCGCGTAAAAACATCCACATGGATGCCCATCCGCCCGAGCTCACGGGTTAAATCGCGCACATAAACATTCATACCCCCGGTATCTTTTCCCCCAAGTGTGGCAAGCGGGCATGTATGGTAGGAGATCATCGCGATTCGCAGCATGCCTTTTATTTTACGCCACTTATGAGATATTGCGAATTTTGGTTGAATCCTGTATAATCCGCCTTCGCTACAATCGCCACCTTAGCTCAGTTGGTAGAGCAGACGATTCGTAATCGTCAGGTCGTGGGTTCGACTCCCACAGGTGGCTCTGAAAAAAGAGAGTGAAGCTCTCTTCATATATTAACTGTATCTGCTGGCATTTGTAAATTAGATGCCGGCATTTTGTTTTTAGGAATCGTCTGGTTATGAGAAATCTATTCAGTGCAACATTATAATGTCAGAGGTAAAAAAAAATGCTTTGTCACCAGCAATTACTA
>CAIWAX010000444.1 GCA_903910795.1 uncultured Anaerolineae bacterium | reverse complement strand
CTCCAAGACTTCGGAAGTCTCCAGGACTCAAGAATATTTGAACCGCGAAGCGCGCAACCCACCAATTACATGTGGGCTGGGGGCGCCAAGAAAATCTTTTTTAAACTTTGCGCACTTTGCGGCTTGGCGGTTCGCTTTCTCTTTTCCTAATAAAAATGAGAGTATTTTTATCTGATGCTGTGAAACGCCTGGCTGCGCTCCATTTCGACCGGCATTGTGTTAAACTTTGGTTTCATCAAGAAATGGAGCCGTTCACGTAATGATGCGGTTGAGAGCACAGAACAACTGGTTCGCCAAAAGTATGCATACCCCACCCATAAAATTCAAGTTCTTTCTGTACAGCCTGGCCATTCTGGCGGGCCTGTTTGCGCTGGCTGCCTGCCGGCCAAGTGACCCGCCGCTGATGAAAGCCCTGGATACCTCGGATTTTGAATCCGTCCATTCCGCGGCGGCGGCCGGGAAAACCAATAAATACCTGATTATGGGGGGTCTGCCGGTGGAGCAGCCAACCGTAAAAATTTCCCTCGAATTATCCTCTTTTCTGGGGCGCTGGGAAGGCTACAGTTACAACCCGCCGCTAAAAAAGGAGCGCAAATTTGTGCTGGTTATCCAATCGATCACTGCAACTTACGGCACCGCGGCCTACTGGGTGGGCGAAAACTTGCAGTATCCAGATGTGGTCGGACAGGTACGCTTCAGGGTGGTATCTTCCAGCCCAACCCCGGCCATTGAATGGCAGGTGGCCTGGCCGGACGGCACCAAAACGGACGAATCGTACCGCTTTGTCAGCAAGAAGGATCAATTGGAAGGCTGGTCCAGAGATGCAAGCGGCAATCACCCGGTTGGCCCGTATGTGCTCACGCATGACCAGGACTTCTTCATTTATAAGGATTACCCCCAGTACCTGTCGGGCAAGGGTATTTACGCCGATACCTACCAGAACAGCCAGTTGAACCAGTATGGGCCGGGGTATCTGTACTATCTGCCCGATGGTTATCAGGAAAATAAACTCAAGGCCTGGCCGCTGTTGATCTTCCTGCACGATGGCGGGGAGACCGGCGGCAATATCTATTCGCTGGCCCGCTCCAGCCCGTTTATTTATTTACGTGATGTGGGCTCGCTGCCCATGATCGTTGTGGCGCCGCAGTTGAGTGGCAAACCCGGGCCGGCATCTTTTTCGATGGAGTATCTGGACGGTTTTCTGGCGGAGGTGCGCGCCAAATACCGCGTCAATACAGCCCGAATTTACATCACCGGTCTGGGCATGGGCGGCGAAGCCGCCTGGCGTTTTGCGCTGCACCAGCCGGATATGTTCGCGGCGGTGGCCCCGTTCGCGGCTTTTCTCGATCCGATCGACCCGGCCGCGCTGAAAACCATCGCCAGCGTGCCGGTCTGGGCTATCCACGGCCAAAATGACGGCGTGGTGCCGGTGGAGCGCGGCCAGCAGCCGGTGGATGCTCTGAACGCGGCCGGTGGCCGGGGCCGTTTCACGGCCCTGCTCGCCCACGATCACGATATCTCAGATATGTATGCCGAAGCAGATTTCTATGATTGGCTGATGCAGAATTACAAACACCAAAGCAGCCCGTAACTGCTCACAGGCTGCTTTTCTTTTGGGCATGAACCATCCCCGTGTTGGTGGACGGTTTTGAACGGGGCAGTGCCCTCTTGGTGGGGATGTATGCTTTTGGGGCGATGACCTAACCCCCCGGCCCCCATACCGAAACGGGAAGGGGGAGATAGCCATGTCATTGGTAGCGAGCGTGGCAATCTCCAGCGAGCGTGGCAATCTCCTCGCCGGAGCAGGCGGCGCACCGTCTTCGTGGCCTTTATTCGTGGACGGTTTTGAACGGGGCAGTGCCCTCTTGGTGGGGATGTATGCTTTTGGGGCGATGACCTAACCCCCCGGCCCCCTTCCCGAAACG
>CAIWAX010000443.1 GCA_903910795.1 uncultured Anaerolineae bacterium | reverse complement strand
TTCGGGTTCTTGGCTCATCCCGTAAAGTTACTCGATATATTGCCCAAAATCAAGTCTTGATTAATTCACAGAATGCTTAACCTGTGACTGATGCCCTAACCCCTTTCCTAAAAGGAAAGGGGAATCACTTTGGTTTGCTTCCCCCCGCTTCGGGGGGATCGAGGGGGGTGGTGTTGACCTATCCCCCAGCCTCTCTCCTAAAAGGAAAGGGGGATCGCCCTGGTTTGCTTCCCCCCGTTTCGGGGGGATAGAGGGGGGTCCGTATGCCTGCCCATAACATCGTCATCGGCCAAAAGGTAAACCCGGCCAAAATCCAGCGCGCCAGAGAACTGCGCCAGAGCATGACCGAAACCGAAAAAATACTGTGGCAGGCCGTCCGCGCGGACCGGCTGAATGGCTGGCACTTTCGCCGCCAGCAGGTCATCGGTGGCTTTATTGCTGATTTCTACTGTCACGCGGCAGCGCTGGTGGTCGAATTGGATGGTGAAATTCATAAAAGCCAGCAGGAATACGATCGGGAACGCGATGAATTTATACGCGGGAAAGAAATTGAAGTGCTGCGCTTTAAAAATGACGAAGTCCTGAACCAATTGCCACAGGTTTTGCGAAAAATAGATGACCTCTGCCGCGCCCGCGCCGACTCTTCGTCCACCTCTCCTTCTGACTCTTCTGACTCCCCTTTCCTTTTAGGAAAGGGGCCGGGGGATAGGTCAGGGTCTATCTCAGAGGATAGTTAAAATGTTCAACGAACAAAACACCGTCGAAAACCATATCCGCGACCTGTTGAGCGGAACGCAGACCTCTGCCCAGCAGGGAGTCTCCCAGAACGCCGCGCCCTATATTCCGCTTGGACGGAGTCACAAGGGTGCGGGCTGGCATTCTGTTTCGTCGCTGGACTTACCGCGGCGCATCAACAATGTCTTCGTTGAACAATACCTGCGCGAAGCACTCATTCGTTTGAATCCATCCATCAAGGCCCAGCCGGAGCGCGCCGATGAAGTCCTCTACAAACTGCGTGCCATCGTGCTGGCGGTGCGCTCGGATGGGCTGATCCGCGCCAACGAAGAGTTCACCGCCTGGCTGCGCGGCGAGCGCTCCATGCCCTTTGGTGAGCGTGGCGAACATGTCACTGTCAAATTGATCGATTACGATGACCTGGATCGCAACCAGTACATTGTCACCACGCAGTACACCTTCCGAGCCGGAGCTGCTGAACGGCGCGCTGACCTGGTGCTGCTGGTCAACGGTCTGCCGCTGGTGCTGGTGGAAGCCAAGACGCCGGTGCGCAATTCTGTCAGCTGGTTTGATGGCGCCAAACAAATCCATGATGATTACGAGCGTTTTATCCCGGAACTGTTCACCTGCAATGTTTTTAACGTCGCCACCGAAGGCAAGGAACTGCGCTATGGAGCCATCCAGACGCCGCTGGATCAGTGGGGCCCCTGGCGCCCGGATGCCTCCCCTCTCCGCCACGGGGAGGGGCTGGGGGTGGGGTCCGGCATGCTTGAACTGCGCAAGTCAGCCGAATCCCTGCTGCGCCCCAATGTGGTGCTGGACATTCTGCAGAACTTCAGCCTGTTTGCCACCGACAAAAAGAAACGCCTTCTGAAGGTGGTCTGCCGCTACCAGCAGTATGACGGCGCCAACAAGATCGTGCAGCGTGTGCTGGCAGGCGCGCCACGCAAAGGGCTAATCTGGCACTTCCAGGGTTCGGGCAAATCACTGCTGATGGTCTTTGCTGCGCAGAAGCTGCGCATGGATCCGGCGCTGCGCAGCCCGACCGTGCTGATCATCGTTGATCGCATCGATCTGGATGCCCAGATCAGCGCCACCTTTCACGCCTCCGATATCCCCAACCTGGTCAAGGCCGAGAGCCGCGCTGAACTGGAAACGTTGCTGCGCCAGGATACCCGCAAGATCATCATCACCACCATCTTTAAATTTGCCGAGGCCGGCGGAATGTTGAACGAGCGCGCCAATATCATTGCCCTGGTGGACGAAGCCCATCGTACCCAGGAAGGCGACCTGGGCATGAAGATGCGCGCTGCCCTGCCGAACGCCTTCCTGTTCGGGCTGACCGGCACGCCCATCAACCGCCGCGATCGCAACACCTTTTATGCCTTTGGTGCGGAAGAAGATGAACATGGCTACTTGAGCCGCTACGGGTTTGAAGAATCGATCCGGGATGGCGCCACGCTGCCGCTGCACTTCGAGCCGCGCCTGATCGAACTGAACATCGACAAGGATGCCATCGATTCGGCCTATGCCGAACTAACCGGTGGCCTTTCGGACTTTGACCGGGAAACGCTCTCCAAGGCCGCCGCGCGCATGACGGTGCTGGTCAAAGTGCCGGATCGCATCGAAAAGATTTGCGCGGATGTTGCCCATCATTTCCTGGAGAAAGTACATCCAAACGGTTTCAAGGCCATGCTGGTGACCTTTGATCAGGAGAGCTGCCTGCTGTACAAGGCGCAGTTGGATAAACACCTGCCGCCCGAAGCCAGCGAGGTGGTCATCTCGGTCTCCGGCAAGGAACGCGAAGACAAGCGCTACCGCCCTTACAAACGCGACCGGGATGCTGAGGAAAAGCTGCTCGACCGTTACCGCGACGCGAATGACCCGCTCCAAATCCTGATCGTGACCGCCAAGCTGCTGACCGGTTTCGACGCGCCCATCCTGCAGGCCATGTATCTCGACAAGCCCATGCGCGATCACACCCTGCTGCAGGGTATCACGCGCACCAACCGCACCTACGGTGACAAGAAAACGCACGGTTTGATCGTGGATTACCTGGGTGTCTTTGATGATGTCGCCAAATCACTGGAATTTGACGAAGCCGGCTTCCGCCAGGTAGTTTCGGATATCGTTGGGCTGAAAGTCAAACTGCCCGGCGCCATGCAGAAATGCCTGGCCTACTTCCCGAATGTCAATCGGGCGGTAACCGGTTATGAGGGTCTGATCGCCGCCCAGGAATGCCTGCCTAATAACGATGTGCGCGATGCCTTCGCCGGTGACTACAGCTTCCTCTCTGCGCTGTGGGAGGCGATTTCTCCCGATGCGATCCTATCCCCACTGGAGACCGATTACCGCTGGCTCAGTCAGGTGTACGTCTCCGTCCAACCTACCACCGGCACAGGCGCGCTGCTCTGGCATTCCCTGGGCGCCAAAACCATTGAACTGATCCACCAGAATATCCGTGTGGAAGCCGTGCGCGATGACCTGGATGAGATCATCCTGGATGCCGATCTGCTCGAAGCGGTTCTCAACACTGACAATCCCA
>CAIWAX010000442.1 GCA_903910795.1 uncultured Anaerolineae bacterium | reverse complement strand
GGCTTTAGCCCGACCGAACCATAATCGAAAAAAATTATCCGGTAACAATTCTGTCCAACCTTTATCTGACGATTACAATATATTCATATTTACAAACCAATTGATCATATAATATACTGCTTCTTACCAAAAGGATTGCCTCCGACAACTTAATATGCCACCAGATGTCAAAATCGGGCCGGAAGGTTCGTCATTTCAGTACGATCGGGAGTAAGCATGCGCATAAAACCACTGTTCACAAAATCCCAATCAAAAACCGGGATTATTCCAGTGATATGGAGTGGACTTTTTATTGGTCTGGTCATTCTGCTGGCTGGCTGCGGCCAGACGCCGGCACAGACGGCCGCCGCTCCTCAGGCGACCCAGGCTGTTGTCCAGCCTACTGTTAGCGCGCCACAACTCACGCCTGTCACCCAGCCAACAGCAACTGTACTGGCAACTGCCCAGACCCAACCCACTAACACTGCGCAGGCCAGCAATGCTGATAAGGCCGTTACGGTTGTCATCCCAGAGGACCCGCCCAGCTTTAATGCTGTCATCAGCGATTCGGGTTACGACACCCTGGTGATGCACCTGGCTTTGCTGGGGTTGACCGCCATAGATCCGGATGGTAAAGTCTACCCCGTGCTGGCCGCGGAACTTCCCACCGTTGACAATGGGGGTGTGGTAATTGATAAAGCCAGCGGCAAGGTGGATGTAACCTGGAAAATGCGCAAGGATGTCAAATGGGCTGACGGTGCCCCTGTCACTGCCGATGATGTCATTTTTACTTACAAGGCGATTACTGACCCAAAAACAGGTTCCTGGATCCCCGGGATTGACCTTGTCACCGGGGTGGATAAGATCAATGATTACCAGTTCGTAGTGCACTTCAGCAGCATTTACCCCTCTTACCTGACTCTCTTCGGTAACCGGCAGGTGGTCATTTGGCCCAAACATTTTTGCAAAGCCGAACAGGGTTTCCAGTCCTGGGATTGCGGCCGCCAGCCATTAAGTGACGGGCCATTTATTCTCAAAGAATGGATTACCGGCGATCATTTAACCTTTGTTCGCAACCCGAATTATTACGAACCAGGTAAACCGCAGGTTGATCAGGTTATCGTTAAGATTGTGCCCGATGGCACGATCCGCGAGACCATGCTGCGCCAGGGTGACGCCGATGTCATGATGTGGGCCAATGAAACAAATGCCGACAATTTGAAAAATGATACCAATGTGAAGGTAAGCATCAGCCCAACCAGCCGTTTTGTGATGCGCGTGTACTTCAACCTGGCTGCCAAGGGTTCGGTTGATCCCGTTGCCAAACCCAACCCGCTATTCTCAAATGTTATGGTTCGCCAGGCTATCCGGGATGCGATCGATGTGGATACTATTTCCTCGGCCGTGTGGCACGGCTATGCCCAACCTGTCTGGACTGAATTCTTCCGAGCCCCCTATAACGTATGTAACATCCCCCGGCCTATTTTTGACCCTGAAGCTGCCAAGGCGCTGCTGGATCAGGCTGGCTGGATTGTCGATCCGAAAGGCGATGGTATTCGCGTCTGCAAGGGTTGCAAAACAGCCAAAGACGGCACAAAATTCAAATTTGAACTGCTAATTTACTCTGAATATGGCGAGCCTCTGAACCTCACGCAGCAGTTGATCGCTGAAATGCTCAAAAAAGTGGGCATTCAGGCCACCTTGAATACGGTCCAGGGCAGCGTGATGTGGGCCGATTCGATCAGCGGTGGCATTGAGCAAAACGGAAACTTTGAATTGGATCTGTACGATGATGGTTATGCCAGCAGCGACCCCACGGATTTCATCCGCCAGTATTATGATTCATCTTCGGCGCAGAAAGACCAGGGCTGGAATATCGGCCGCTATATCAATCCGGAAATTGATGCGCTGGTCGAAAAGGCATACACTTTGAACGAAGATGATCGCAAGGCTGCTTTCTGCGCAATTGCCAAGAAACTGGATACTGATGTGCCGCAAATCCTGCTGTTCTCTACGATCATGTCGGATGCCTATTCTACGCGCATGGATGGCATCCAGGCCAATGTCAACAGCGTTGTCAGTTGGAACGCTGCGGATTGGAAAATCAATCCTTAATGACAGAAGAGATGCCCTGTATGTAGGCCTGGCAGGTAGAAGAATATAAATGTCCCGAGGGTTTGTGAAGCAGGCGTATCTGCCAGCCGCAAACCTTCGGGACTTAAGTTGATGCTGGCTGGTACGGAGGATCATTTGGTAAATTATGTCATGCGGCGGTTGATTCAGGCAGCCGTTATTATGTTTCTACTCAGCATCCTGTTTTTCGCCCTGGTCAACCTGGCTCCGGGTGGGCCACTATCGGGTTACGGCCAGGCGCGTAAATTGCCCCCGGAGCAGGTGGCGCGACTCAAACGCCAGTTGGGATTGGATCAATCTTTGCCTTTCCAGTATATGGTCTGGCTGGTTGGGAATGATTGGATAAAAGTTGACTTGGATGGGGATGGCATTCCCGATAGCTATGGCACTCGACACGGTATTCTACGTGGCGATTTTGGCTTTTCCTTTCGCAATCGTAAACCGGTCATGGATGAAATTGGCATCCGTCTGCCAAACACAATTTATCTAATGGGTGTGACCATCCTGGTTTCTCTGATCGTAGCCATTCCGATTGGCGTCATCTCCGCCATCAAACAGTACTCATTTTTTGATATTTTCGTTACAACCTTTGCCTTTGCCGGACAAGCCCTGCCTGACTTCTGGTTGGGGCTGATTCTGATTTTGATATTTTATGTCTGGCTCAAGAACCCTTTCACCGGCGAGCCTCTTTTGCCCGCCGGGGGTATTTTTACAGCCAATGCGCCTTTTTCAATCACTGACTGGATTGCACATTTGATCCTGCCGGTTACGGCCGGCGCGCTGGGTTGGCTGGCCTGGTATTCGCGCTTCCTGCGCTCCAGCATGCTGGATGTGATCAATCAAGATTACCTGCGAACCGCGCGCGCCAAGGGTCTTTCACAAACCAGGATTGTTTTCAAGCACGCGCTGCGCAACGCACTTATCCCGCTTGTCACCCTGGTTGCGCTTGATTTGCCATACATTTTTGGCGGCGCAGTTTTTATCGAAATGTTATTCTCCTGGCCCGGGATGGGTTTGTTGTATTATCAGTCGGCCTTGCAGCGCGATTATCCTGTGCTGATGGCCATTCTGATTATCGGCGGTATTGCCATCATTCTTTCCAACCTGCTGGCGGATGTGCTTTACGCTTATCTTGACCCACGCATTCGTTATTCCTGAAAGACAGGCGTATGGATCAAAACACTTTTAAAAAACTCGAACTTTTACCGGACAGGCTGCTTGAAGCAGATAACACTGTCCGGATTGTTTGGAAACGCTTCCGCCGGCATTCTGGTGCCATGATCGGCTCAGTAGTGTTGATTTTATTAATTCTGGGGTCGCTGCTCGCGCCGCTCTCACCCTACGACCCGGACGAATCGCATGTGCTTGAACGTTTCCAAACGCCTTCCTTGCAGCACCCGCTGGGTACGGATGCGCTGGGACGCGATTTATTGACCCGCATTCTGTACGGTGGGCGGATTTCCATGACCGTTGGACTGCTGGTGGTTGGCATCACCCTCAGTATCGGTGTCACGATTGGCGCTGTGTCAGGTTATTTTGGCGGGCTGATTGACAATGTTTTGATGCGTATCACCGATGCGTTTTTGACTTTGCCATCCCTGCTGGTGCTGATCCTGTTGAGCGCCTTGCTGCGTGAAGTCGATATCCCGCTTTTGCAGCAAAGCAGCGTTCTAACAATTGGAGTGGTGATCGGGTTACTTTCCTGGATGACTTTTGCCAGGTTGGTGCGTGCCACCTTCCTGACTCTGCGTGAGATGGATTTCGTAACCGCCTCGCGCTCGCTTGGCGCTTCGCCTCTCCGCATCATTGTCCGGCATATTTTGCCAAACGCCATAGGCCCGATCATTGTTGAGTCAACCCTGGAATTAGGCTATGCCATCATCGAGGAATCCGGGTTAAGCTTTCTGGGCTTTGGCATCCAGCCGCCCACACCCAGTTGGGGAAATCTGCTCAGTAACGCCCAGGAAAACTTTATTCGTTATCCCTGGTTATCAATCTTCCCGGGTTTGATGATTTTCCTTTCCATTATTTCGGTCAATTACATTGGTGATGGCCTGCGGGATGCTTTTGACCCGTACAAGGTGCTGCAAACGGTGGGAGAAGTTTAACGGTTTGGCGAAAATATAAAAAACTGGTGGTTTGTCCACCAGTTTTTTATTGAATAGCGCAGTTATCTTGTTTATTGGTTGTTGGA
Source organism: uncultured Anaerolineae bacterium (assembly GCA_903910795.1). Taxonomy (GTDB): domain Bacteria; phylum Chloroflexota; class Anaerolineae; order Anaerolineales; family Villigracilaceae; genus UBA5195. Next base: position 8,074 of record CAIWAX010000442.1, on the reverse strand, counting down.
CGATCCCTGGTTCCATTTGCCGCCCATCATGCCTCTACCGTCACGCGGACCCCGGCCATAACCGCCGCCATTTTGTTTCATCGGACCCTCAGCAAAATTGAACCCGTTGGCGGCCATATTCTTCAACATTAGATCAGCCTGCGCCTGGGTCAGCACGCCATCGCTGACAGCTTTGGCAAAGGCCGTTTGATGAACACCAGTCAATAGCGCGGACAAGTCGGCTGCCTGGGTACCCTTATCTACCGCGATCTGAACCATGCTTTTGCCGCTGGCCAGGTCGCTTTCAACTTCTGCCTTGGTTATGCCAAGTTTATCAGCCAATGCTTGCTCGACATATTCATGGATCTGCCCCATGCCGCCGCGCCCGCCCATCATACCGGGGCCAAAGCCAACCGGCAGATTAGCAGCGCGGGCAACTCCGGATTGGGCAAAAAGGAATCCTCCGCCAAAGATAACCAACGCGACCAGTACTACAGAAACGACCACCAAAATTTTCTTTATCATCATATTCTCCTATTTTTACTGAACTTATGGGTACTTACCATATGGCCTGAGATATTTATTGACCCAGGTTACTGTTTATAGGATATCGCCTTACTATAAAGGAATTGTAAAGGTGTGCTAAACATTTCACAAAGAAAAAACCGGCGGTGCCTACGCGTAGGCACCGCCGGTTTGATTCCCCAGCGAGTTTTCATTCTAATATGATGAGTTTACATTTTATCGAATCAATACGCAATGTTGGAAATTATTTCACATTCGACTTTTATTACTCGGCAAATACGACTTCTTCATCCAAAAGCGCCCTATTAAATAGGACGCTTTTGGATGTTTTTGGTCAATCCAGGGTAATGACTAATCTACAGCTACGCGGAAATTGCTGATCTCATACCCTTCAACGGTCTCGTTGCGTGCAATTTCGGGCTTGCTTGTAAGCCGCAATCCTTTCAAAGCCAGCAGCTTGCGAATAAAAACGTCTGTTTCAGCGATCGCCAGGTGTTCACCAGCGCAGCGGTGCGGCCCGGAGCCAAAACCGATCAGTGAGCGGTAGGTTCCTCTTTCCAGTTCGCGGTGTGGCTGTAAGTGTTCGGGGTCAGTGCCCGCGGCTTGTTCATCCACATTCACTTCGTGGACATGGAAGCTGATTTTGGCGCCGGCCGGGATGGTATGAGTTTCTCCATTACTGTTGACGTTCACAGGGACAGGCGTAGTACGCTGAATGCGGGCAATCACCGGCTCTAAACGTAAAATCTCATGCAAGGCTTCGAAACGTACCGCCTGTTCAGGAGACGTCAGAGCTTTGCGCACAGCCGGTTTCTCAAGCGCATGCATCAAAACCACCAGGATAAATTCCTGGGTGGTGGCCATGCCAGCCGCCCCATAAACGACACATTCTGCCAGGATGGCAATGTCGTTTTTGCCCTTTGAAAGCATATAAGAAATTACATCATCCTGCGGGTTTCGCTTGCGCGCCTGGATGGCTGGCCGGACATCCAGCCACCAAAAGCTGGCCTGTGATAGCAGGCCTGCCATGCGCGCCCAGAACCGGCCAAACCCGCTTTCGGGCATGGCGGGTGAATGCAGCATTGCATCCAGACGTTTGATCAAGCCTGTCGAGGGGTTGAGACCTACCACGGCTGAAGCCACAATGGCAGCCATGCGGGTTGTCAGGGGTTTTAAATCGAGCTGTTTTGCCTGCATCAGGTCGGCAATGATTTCATCGGCCGCTTTTTCGATCATGGAGATATGTTTCTGAGCAACGGTGGTCGGACTGAAAAATTTTGCGATCGCTCCGCGCTGCAGGCGGTGCGCCTCGCCATGCTGGTATAAAACTGGATCAAGACCAGTTTTCTCAATCTCACTCGCATTAAAACCTGCCTGATGCAAATCTTCCTTCAGCAATTCCTTCGCCTCGGCATAACCGCGTATGTGCCACTCTCCATGAGTATCCTGTTCAACGCGTGGTGTTTTGTTGTATTCCCCGGGAATGGTTTTTGAATCTAATTGAACTGTCATTCTTTTCCTTGTTTTCTACGGTATCTTTAATATGGATATTCTTAATTATTATAATATAAATCTGATTTATCCGAAATCAATGACCAGTCAGTACCCAGGGTAATGATATACTGCCACCATGTTGAAAAATGATTGTAATGCCCCTTTGCACCCCGCTGCCCGGCATGGTCTGGAGCTTTTTAACGCAGGCGAATACTTTGAGGCGCATGAGTACCTTGAAACTGCCTGGCGCGCCGAACGCGGACCCGTACGTACTCTGTATCAGGGCATCTTGCAGGTGGCCGTGGCTTACTTGCATACCCAGCGGGGAAACTACGTGGGCGCGATCGCGCTTTCGGAACGCGCGCGAAATAAGCTGGAAGGTTGGCCGGAAAACTGCCGTGGGGTGCATGTCGGGACGTTGCTTGATGACCTTTCTCTGGTCACGGAAACCTTGGTACGCCTTGGCCCGCAGGGGATCGCGGCTTTCGACCCGCGCCTGTTCAAGCCAGTCAAGTTTGATGGTTGAAATTGATATTTCACCTGAGAAAAAGAAAAATTAGATACCGATTGCTACCTGGGGCAAGTATAATATTTATACTCTACCAAAAATCATCTTATTGGAAATCCCATGGTAACGAACGAACCTTTTTATTTTCGGTGCGGAAAAACAGCCCGTAACGTCATTGAATTCATGCAAGTTTGTTATGAATATCCACATGATGCTGCTTATCATTTAATCAATGGTCACATCGCGCCCTGGTTTAATTATGTTAACCGGCCGGAATTGGCCCGGATTGCATCCGATGCTCTTCTATTAAACGCTCCCAATATTGATGACCAGGCAGTTCGTCTAACCTGGTTTCTTGAAAACCTATGCTTTGAAAGAAAAGTTTCTGGAAGCGGTTTGAATTATTTTCTCCATATTCCAATCCGCGAAAAAGGCCGGGAAAAGCTACCAACCATTTTGTTTTTACACGGATCTGCGGAAAAAGGGGCAGAACTTTCCGGCATTAAAAACCAGGCCTTGCCTGACATTATCAGTAAAAACCCTGATTTTCCTTTCCTTACCCTGATGCCACAATGTACGCTGAATTCAAACTGGCAAAACCAGTTCCAAAACCTGAAGTCGCTTGTTCAAGAGGCTTGCAATCTGTACCCGATAGATCCTGGTCGTATTTATTTGACCGGAATCAGCATGGGGGGCGCAGGCGCATGGAAACTTGCCGCTCAGTATCCCGAACTATTTGCGGCGCTTGTCCCGTGCTGTGGATACGGGGACCCTCTGTGGGCGGATCGTTTGAAGAAAATTCCAACCTGGATATTTCACGGCGCCATGGATCCGCTTGTACCGGTTCACAATTCAGAAAAAATGTTTGACGCTCTGACCGCGTTGAGGGGGAATGTGCGATTAACCATATATCCGCAAGCAGAACACGATTGCTGGACGGAGACTTACAATAATCCTGGGTTTTACCAGTGGCTTTTGGAACAACACTTACCAAAATAGCCATTGTTTTAATCCATCTGGATCATTTGCGAATAATCAAGCTGGGAAAATTGGCCCCGTTACGGTGATTGGTGGATTCGGGATAAGAACAATTTTCTGTAGTATTTATTCATGAAAAATGATACGATATTCATAATACTTTGTTCGTTTATTTCTCAAGCGAGAAGAATATGAATAGCCTGGTAGCTTTTACCCCTCAACCAAGGGTTACATACCGCTCAAGTAATAAAACGAAACTTCAGCATAGAGTTTCGTTTTATTTTTCCTGGTGACAGGGTTACTCTTTGGGAAACATACCATCCTTCGAGAAAATGTTTAACAACCATAAGAAAGGAGTTAATCATGAGGGTAAATAATAAAGGGAATGGAAAACGTAAATGGAGGCTCTTGATGCTGATACCCGTCGTCTTGCTGGTGATCGTATTGATCATCCTGTTGCCCTGGAATTATTTCAATTTAACCGCCCAACCGCACCCCGTTCAGAATTACGCCGAGGCTGTGCAGAGAATTGACAGTTTGATGGCAAGTGAAGGGAGCGGGATGAATCCGCTCTGCCAGGTGCAGTTTATGACACACCGGGCAAAAACGGCGCGCGCCATTATTCTGGTGCACGGATATACCAATTGCCCGCAGCAATTCCATGATTTGGGTCAAAAATTCTTTGACCTAGGCTACAACGTTCTGATTGCGCCTCTTCCGCACCACGGCCTGGCAGACCGGATGACAGAGGCCCTTTCCTCTCTCACCGCCGAAGAAATGATAGCTTATGCGGATGAAACTGTTGACATTGCGCAGGGTTTGGGCGACAAAGTAACCATGATGGGACTTTCTGCGGGCGGGGTTACCACTGCCTGGGCGGCCCAAAATCGCAGCGATATCGATCTGGCTGTAGTCATTTCCCCGGCCTTTGGTTTCAAGCAAATCCCAACGCCCTTGACCGCCGCCGTTATGAACGTTTATGGAGTTCTTCCTGATGCTTTTGTATGGTGGGACACCGTAAAACAGGCCAATCTCCAACCAGATTACGCCTATCCGCGCTATTCCAGACACGGCCTGGTTCAGACTTTGCGTCTTGGGTTTGCCACTCAAGCCAGCATTCAGAGCAAACCACCGGCAGCCAAAAAGCTGGTGATCGTCTTCAACGCGAACGACACTTCGGTCAATAACGAGCTAACGGCTCAAATTGTCAAAAACTGGCAGGCGCAAGGCGCCAACTTAAGCACGTATGAGTTCCCAGCCAGTTTGAAGTTGGGGCATGATTTGATTGATCCGCATGATGATAACCAGAATATTGCTGTTGTTTATCCCAAGCTGGTTGATCTGGCCAATCAGTAACAGCCCGGCGCTCGCACCAGTTAAATTCCCTAAAATTACGTAAAGACCCGCATAACTGCTTGCGGGTCTTTACGTAAAAAATTGTCTCATGCTTATTTAATTGACAGGCATGCTGAAGGGCAGTATATTTAAACCACACAAATTACATCAATATTATCCTTGTTCTTTCCCCGGCAATGGAGAATTCGAATAGGAGCGTTGACAAAATGAAACTGTCTTCCAAACAAATTGGTATTGCGCTGGCTTCGCTCGCCACGGCTGTCCTGCATCTCACGGCTGCTTTTGACAGAGTTCTTTTCCCGGAGGGGCCGGATCCGCTGTTTATTTTGAATGGTATCGGCTATGTCGGTTTATTGGGCGCCTATCTGCTTCCGATCCCTTTCTTTCAGCAAAAGCACGCCTGGATTCGTTGGGCGCTGATCAGTTTTGCCATCCTGACCATTCTGGCCTGGGTTTTCATTTGGGTCATCCAGTCAGTGATGCTAGGCGGCAAGCCGTTTTTCGACTATGATTCTTTATATGGCGTACCTGCCAAAATCGCTGAATTGATTCTTCTGTATCTACTCTGGTTGGATAAACAGTAAGTTATAGCTGCGCTAATCTCAAACCAGCTTATAGTACCGCAGAATGCCTTTGAAGGCCTGCCGGCAGTCGACCAGGGTTTTTTCCCGCCATTTTTCTTCAACTGGGAAGTATAGTTCTTGAAATTCATGCCGGATTTGCCTGGCTGCGTTTGTATTCACCGCGCCATAGGCATAAAGCTGGCTTTCAAATATCATGGCCCGCAAACTTCGAATGCGCTCCAGTAGGGCATCTCCAAAAGTGCCAAATTCAAAAGCGCACGAGAAAATGTTTTTATCGGGAAAAGCGGCATTTCTCAATTCGTATAAGTAGGCGGTCATATCGCCGGATGTTGCATAAAATTCCTTGTTATCACCGCGCAAAACGAGGGGATATTCAAATTTCGTGGAAAGTTCCGCTGATGTCAGCGGCTCAAGTGGCACCAGGGTGATACACATCTGGTAACGGGGTCCATAGCCGGAATGCTGGTCCAGGTGCAGAACAGTCTGGTAGTTTTCCAGGGCTTCCCGAAAGAACTGGATCATTAAGGTTGTCTCTTCTTCATGATGCTCCCCGCCGTAATACATGGCTTTTGAATTAATGTACTGCCCGAGCAAGGCGGCCGTCGTCAGACTGGCAGCCCCCTGGGTAATTAGGGCATGAATAATTCGCCAGGTAAATGCCAGGTTTTCGATAAAAGGCGAACGCGCCGGATATTCCGGGGCAAGCAGGCTCTTGAGTTTGGGGAAATCGGGATTAATAGACCTATCAAATATGCCGCTCAGGATGAAATTGCGGTTTAGATCCACCCCATTCTCATTCACTTTCCGTCCATTTTTCATGCCCCAGGGATTGATGGTGTGGATCAGCAGAAGTCCTGTGTTTTCCGGGTTCAACTGTGGGACGAATTCATCCATGAAAATTTTCAGCATCGCTGAACCAACATAGCCTTCAATGCCATGCTGTGCGGTGGAAACGATAATCAGGTTTTCTTTGACTCGCGGTTCCAACCAGATCCAATCAACGCTTAAACCTGGGAATTTATTTAATGGATGAGATTCAAGCCGCGAGGCGGGCCATCTGGAGCGCAATGTTTCAACATCCTTCAAAAAACGTTCGCGTGAGGCTTCATAGGATTCCGGGAAAAGTGAATTCATGGCTTGTGCCTTATTAAAATGGTCCCAATTTAATCCAGACCGCAATCCCCAGGAAGGCCACGGTAGCAATGATCACCCACAGCCAGAGTTTTGCTGTCCAGCGCAGCCATTTGGGATAACTGACAACTGTCAGTCCCAGGCTGATCAGCAGTACCGGGTTGGTGGGGTAAGCCAGATTGGAGAAACCATCTCCAAAGATGTAAGCCAGCACCGCTGTTTGCCGGGTAACGCCGATCAGATCCGAGAGCGGCAGGACGATAGGCATCATCAGGAATGCCTTGGCTGAACCAGAAGCGATGAAGAATTCAATCCCCAATGCAAGCCCGTAAACACTGATGGCGGCCGGGAATGCGCCCAGGTGAGAAAATGGCGCCGCCGCGGCGTGCAGGATGGTATCGGTGACTGCGCCGCTGTCAATGATATATCGAATGCTGGCAGCCATCAAGATCATTGGCACTGAAGGGGCCAGACCGCCCCAGCCTTCGATCAGACCTTTCCAGACCATTTTGCCGCCCGCGCCAGAGATAAAGCCCGCGCCCAGCCCACCAATCAGGAACAAGATGCCAACAATTGGAAGGGCGTAATCTGAAATGAACGATACAAAAGGTCCCGCCAGCATGACGATAAAGATCAAGACCAGAAATAATCCAAAGAAAGCCATGGCGCGATTTTGAAGCGGGTCTTCAGCAATAAACGAGCTGTCCACGCTTTTATATTTTTGGCGCTCAGCCGCGTCCACATCATGGATCAACGATTTCTCTGGATTTTTATCGATTTTATGTGCATACTCCGAAAGAAACAGCCCAAAGATTAGATAGATCACAAGGAAGATAATAATGCGGAACCATGCACCCGAAAAAAGCGGCAGTCCGGCGAGCTGTTGCGATACACCGATCGTGTATGGATTGGTAATGGCGGCCGAGAACCCCATATTCGTGGCCAGAATGGACATTCCCAATCCAACCAGCGCATCCCAGCCCAGCGAATAGGCCAGGGCGATCATCACAGGGACCAGCAAGACAACTTCTTCGAAAGTGCCAAGTGTGGCGCCCAGGAACATAAAAGCCAGACAGACCATCCACAGCAACAGGTATTTCCGCCCGCTGAAACGGCGCACAATCCGGCCAATAAAGGCTCGCAAGGTTCCGGTTTTGTCCATGACAGCAAACGCGCCGCCGGCAAAGAACAGCACAATGATAATGACCACCACGGTTAAACCGCCGCTGCTTCCGAGGACTTCAACAGGCGCAATGAACCACCGCCAAACTGGATAGTCGGGATGCTGGATATAGTGGAAGGAGGCCGGATCAATGGTTTGGCGGCCATCTGCCTGGATGTGGGTATATTGCCCCGACGGAACTGCCAGGGTCAGGATGCCTGCGATCATCATCAACACAAATAAGATCGTCAGGGATTGAATGAAGGCTCGAACACCGATTTGCGCGCCTGCTTTTTCTTCCATTGGGTGGATGCTCCTTAAAGGAAATTATCACACACTTTATCAAAAAAGACCGGG
>CAIWAX010000441.1 GCA_903910795.1 uncultured Anaerolineae bacterium | reverse complement strand
TGGAAAAAGTATATGAGTCTTGATGAAACCGGATTGCTCGAACGCAAAAGCCTCAAGGTAGAGATATTTGACGTGCTGCATACGCGCGTTATTGCCGGGAAATATAGGCCCGGTGAATGGTTACGCCAGGAAGAAATATCATCCCAATTGGGAGTCAGCCAGACACCCGTACGCGAAGCACTGGATTTGCTTGTTTCATCTGGTCTTGCTGAACGCGTTCCCTATCGCGGAGTGCGTGTTCTAAAACTGACCACCGAGGAAATCGTTGATTCCTACGGAATGCGACTGCTGCTCGAGACCAAAAGCGCTGCCATATCGGCTGAAAAACGGACAAACCAGCAGTTGGAAAACTTACTCCAACTGCTACAAAAGACCGAGGCTCTGATGACTCTGAATGACATGTCGGCCCAGATGCAACTAAATCGTGAATTCCACCTCGCGATTGTAGCCGCCAGCGGCAATGCTTTGATGACCAGGTTATTTAAAATCGTATCCCACCAATTCCCAGATTGGATGCTGTACGAATATATGTTCCGATACCCGGAACTTCTACAGCCCAGCCTTTCAAAGGAATATCTGGAACACAAAGCCATTGTTGAGGCGATTGGATCAAACAATCCAGAATTGGCAGCCTCGAATGTGTCAATCCATATCAAAAACCTGGGGAACGAACTGGTCAGTTTTCTGGAAATTCCCAGGGAATTGCTATCAGAAAAAGAGAACCAAATGCTACCAGTGACAAAAACCCAATAACTTCCACAACTTTCAATCTTTTTTCACTTTGAAAACAAATCCAAAGGAGAGAACACAATGTCAATCGAAGAACTCTATCAAAAGATGGCCCAAAGCATTATCGATGGCGATTCTGACGCATCTATTGAACTTGCGAAAGAAGCGGTGCAATCCGGGATGGATCCACTGGACGCGATTACCAAAGGCTTTGTGGTAGGCGTCAACCAGGTTGGGGAGGCTTTTTCCTGCGGCGACGCCTTTTTGCCTGAACTGGTCATGGCCGGGGAAGCAATGAAAGCTGCGGTGTCCACCCTCGAACCCGAGATGGAGAAACGCGGCAGCCACCGCGAAATGCTTGGGAAAGTTGTCCTGGCAACTGTGGAAGGTGATATTCACGAAATCGGCAAATCCCTGGTTGGCACGATGCTTTCAGCTTCAGGATTCCAGGTGTATGACATGGGCGTTGACGTGGCCGTCACAAAGCTGGTAGCCAAGGCCAAAGAAGTGAATGCCGATATCGTGGCCATGAGCGCGCTCCTGACCACCACCATGGTCAAACAGCGCGAAGTCATCGAGGCGCTGGAACAGGCCGGTTTGCGATCCGGGATCAAAGTTATGGTGGGCGGAGCGCCGGTCACACGCGAATGGGTTCAAAAAATCGGCGCGGATGGATACAGTGAAGATGCGATCGGCGCAGTTGGCGTGGCAAAATCGCTGATGGGAAAGGCTTAACGAATTCCGCAATTTCGTTAGGTTCCTGAGTTCACACTGAAACAATGCAGAGGTAAGGAACAAACCCATGACAAAAAACATTAAATCCATTACCAACCCAAAATTGAGCCTGAATATCCTGACCCCGAACGAAATCGGGAAAATCCACGAAGCTACTCTGCAAGTAATCGAAAACGTAGGCGTGCGCTTCCCTTCCAAACGCGCCCTGGAAATCTGGGCGGAGCATGGCGCGAATGTTGATTTTGAAAAGATGATTGTCAAAGCGAAACCGGACATCATTGAGAAAGCGCTGAAACTTGCGCCGCCCGCTTATGCGCTGGGCGCTCGCGACCCTGGGCAGAATTGCCTGATGGATGGTAATCACGTTTTCCTGGCCACCGATGGCTGCGGCGTGGAAGTGTTGGATATCCTTACCGGCCAAAAACGCACATCAGAACTCAAGGATGTCGCCGATATCGCGCGCGTGGCAGATGCCACCGAAGAGATCGCCTTCCACTGGGTAGCGCTCTCAGCCCAGGATAAACCCGCTGAAACCAGAGGCTTGCACGAAGTCAAGGCGGTCTGGGAGAATTCCACAAAACACGTCCAGACCGAAAGCATCTACAACGAACGCGAGGCGCGCGCCGCCATGGAAATGGCCATCGCCGTAGCAGGCAGCCAGGAAGAATTACGCCGCCGGCCGGTGCTATCCCTAATGCAATGCACCGCCCCGCCGCTGGGTCATGATGGCGGCAGCCTGGATGCCGCCCTGGTGGCCGCCGAATACGGTGTGCCGACTGGTTTTATGACCATGGCCGCCAACCTGACTACCGGCCCAGCCACACTGGCTGGCAACCTGGTGGTGGGCAACGCTGAAGTCATTTCCGGTGCAGCCCTAATCCAGTTAGCTTACCCTGGCGCACCAGTCTTTTACGCCGCAGCCCAAACGGCTTCTGATTTGCGCAGCGGCGCCTACACCGGCGGCGGCCCGGAGGACTTTTTGTATGGAGCTGCCACCAATATGCTGGCCGATTATTACAACCTGCCGCTCTCGATGGGCTCGTTCGCCACTGGCGCCAAGGAACCCAACTGGCAGGCCGGTTTTGAAAACGGCATTTCCACACTAATGGCTTGCATCGTCATGTCAGATATGCTTTTAGGTGCCGGCTTTTTGCACGGCAGCCGCATCTGGTCCTACGCAGAAATGATGTTGGATTGCGAAATTTATTCCATCATCCACAAGATGATGCAGGGCATTGTTGTAAATGATGAAACATTGGCGCTCGATACGATCGCCAATGTTGGCCCTGGAGGCAATTTTCTGACCCAGAAACATACCCGCAAACATATGCGCGACATTTTCCTTCCACAGTTCATGGATCGCCGGCCCTATTCGGAATGGGAAACCAAAAAAGATGATGCGCGCGATTGGGCTCTGGAAAAGGCCCGCAAAACGCTTTCCACACACCAACCCGAGCAGCTCGATCCGGCAATTTCCGCCGAAATTTCCCGAATTATCGCCGCGCTGGAATGACAGCGAACGTGGAGATATCATGCAACCTCAAATAGAATTACTTTCAGACGAATTGGTGCACCGGATCCTCGAGGAATCTTATGAATTAATGCTCAATCCGGGCATCAAAGTTCAATCAGCCGAGGCCCGCCAACTGCTGGCCGAAGCCGGGGCTACGATCAACCCGGATATCGAAGTTGTTAAAATTCCGCAAGCCGTAATTGAAAAGGCACTTGAGAGCGTTCCACACAGTTTTTACCTATACGACCGGCAGGGTAATCCAACAGTAACATACGGCGGCAATACAGTCCAATTTGACCCGGGCTCTTCGGGCGTGCACGTGCTCGACCCGGAAACCGGCGAACACAAGCCATCCTATGCCCCTGACCTGACACGCATTGTAAAAATTGCCGAGATGCTGCCGCAGTATGATGCCCAATCCACTGCCATCGTCTGCAATGAAATCCCCAAGGCGGTTGGCGATCTGTTCCGGCTATATGTCGTGTTGTTGTACTCAAATAAACCGATCATCACAGGCTCCTTTTCCATCAAGACACTTGACACGATGATTGAAATGTTGGCAATTTTTGCCGGTGGCCGCAAAGAACTGGCAGACCGGCCCCAGGCGGTTTTCGACGTTTGCCCTTCTCCCCCCCTGATCTGGAGCGAGTTCGGTTCCCAAAACCTGATCGAACTGGCGCGCGCCGGTGTGCCCGCTGAAATGGTTTCCATGCCCCTGGCTGGCGGAGCTGGTCCGGTGACCTTGCTGGGCTCGGTTGTCCAACACGCGGCAGAATCACTTAGCGGAATCGCAATCCACCAACTGTCCAAACCTGGAGCCCCGATTGTGTGGGGCGGCGCGCCAGCCATCTTTGACATGCGGAAGGGCAGCACGCCTTTCGGCGCGATCGAAACAGCCATGATCGACGCATCCTACGCCCAAGTTGGTAAATTCCTGGGTCTGCCAACGCACGCTTACCTGGGAGCATCTGACTCAAAAATGGTGGATGCGCAGTCGGGACTGGAAAGCGGTATGAGCATGTTGATTGGCGCACTGGCTGGCATCAACATGATTTCAGGAGCTGGCATGCTGGATTTTCTGGCATGTCAGAGCCCGGAAAAACTTGTCTTCGATGCCGAAGCAATTGGCATGGTCAAACGACTGCTGGCAGGCATGAAAGTGCATACTCCTACCCTGGCAAC
>CAIWAX010000440.1 GCA_903910795.1 uncultured Anaerolineae bacterium | reverse complement strand
CTAAAGTATACCTGACAAGAATTCCAGTGTCAAACGAATTGGGCGCTTATTAGTATTAATGAAGAAAAAATCATATTAGTATAATTTTTCATTATGAACAGATTAGCATTTTATTAGAAAATTTCCATCTGCTTGACTTTTCATTTCGAATTGTTGTATAGTGATAACCGGTTCAAGATTGTCCTTCCAATCCTGGCACCGCTGCCCCTGGCCGCTGTGCCTTTTGTTTCGCCAATTTCCAAATAAGAGGAGATTGAATGATCCGAGCAAACGAATTATCTAAAAATTTTGGCGACCGGCGCGCCGTTGATGGATTAAATTTCGAAGCCAAACAGGGTGAAATATTGGGCTTTTTGGGTCCAAATGGCGCTGGAAAAACCACTACCATGCGGATGTTGACTGGTTATATGCCGCCTACGTCTGGCACAGCCACAATCGCTGGCTACGATATTGTTACAGAGTCCCTGGAAGTTCGTAAACGTGTTGGATATCTTCCAGAAACCGTACCGCTGTATACAGATATGACTTTGTATGAATACTTAAAGTTTTTCGCTGATCTTCGCCACCTTCCAAACGCAGAAGATACCATCATGGATACCCTGGAAATGGTGAATTTGATCGATCGCGCTGATGGCTATATCGGAAATCTATCGAAAGGCATGCGCCAACGTATTGGGCTGGCTCAGGCTCTTCTCCATCGACCCGAGGTTTTAATACTGGATGAGCCCACCATTGGTTTGGACCCGGCTCAAATCATTGAGGTACGCAAACTCATTCGCGAAGTTGGTAAGGAACGTACTGTGCTTCTTTCAACTCACATTCTGAGTGAAGCACAGCAACTTTGTAACCGAATATTGATCATCAATAAAGGCAAAATTGTTGTTGAAGACACCCCTGAAAATCTGCAGGCCCGCCTGGCAGGTTCTGAACGGGTGCAACTTAGGGTGCGCGGTGAAGCCGATGAATTGGTCGAAAAAATCCGCAAGATCAATGGTATTCAGGAAGTCATAGTCGGACAGGATGAAGGCTCACTCGAATTCCAATTTGCCCCTGGGAACGATTTGCGCCCCGAAGTAGCCCGCATTGTAATCGGGGCAAAATATGATTTGCTGGAAATGCGCCCCATCAACTTGAGTTTGGAAGAAATCTTCCTTGAATTGACCCAGAATGAAGGAAATCGGGCAGGAGAATAACTTATGCGAAACATCTGGACGATCGCAAAGAGAGAATTTAAGACTTATTTTTCCAGCCCGGTGGCATATACCGTGGCTTTTTTGGTTCTGACTATTATTGGCGTCATATTTGTGCTAAACATCTTGACGCTTTCAAATAACCCATATGGAATGGGCAGCGCTCCCGATACAAGGATTATTACCGGACCGATGTCCTTCATGTTGATGCTGGCGATCCCGGCTCTGACGATGCGGCTGTTGGCGGATGAACTTCGTATGGGTACCATGGAATTATTGATGACCGCTCCCTTGAAAGATTACGAGCTTGTGATTGGCAAATGGCTGGGCGCATTCCTGTTTATCCTGGCTTTGATTGGCATCTCACTGGTTTTTCCTTTGATGTTAAACCAGCTAGTAAAACCGGGCATCGATCAGCTTCAAATGATGTCTGGCTATCTAGGTGTGATTCTGGCCAGCGCCGCATTACTCGGTTTGGGCGTAGGGATTTCAGCCCTTTTTAGCAATCAAATTGCCGCCTTTTTTACCACCCTGGTTTTGTTCGTATTCTTGTGGTGGCTGATTGGCGCTCCAGCCAGCATCCTGCCTACTGGCGGAGATGTTTTTGCGTACCTGGATATGAGTTCTCAAGTTTATAACAATTTTAATGAAGGCATCATAAAGCTCTCAAGCATCATTTACTTTCTAAGTCTCACCGGATTTGGTCTGTTCATCGGCGCCACGGCTGTAGAAGTGCGGAGGTGGCGATAATGAAAACTGATCCGCGCCGCTTCGCATCATTGGGACTTGTTTTATCTGCGATTGCAGTATTAGCCGTTATTGTTATTCTCGTAGTTCGAGGACTGGCTTCGGCCGGAATCATACAACTCCCAGATCCGGAAATGCTGAATCGTTCCCTATTGATCTGCCTGAGTTTATTCATCCTTGGGTTAGCCCTGACAGCCTTCTTAGATCCCGAGCGCACTCGTGAATTCCTGACTGGTCGCCAGGCAAAGTATGGCTCAAACGCTGTCATCATGCTGCTGGCATTTCTCGGGATACTGCTATTCATCAATATCCTGGCTTACCAGAACCCAAAAAGCTGGGATATGACTGAAAGTCAACAAAACACCCTGGCGCCAGAGACCATCACTATGCTCGCAGCTCTACCGCAACCCATCGTGGCACGGGCATATTACACCACACGCAACGATCCAACCGGTGCTCGCACCCTGCTGGATAATCTCAAACAATCCAGCGCTGGAAAATTCTCTTACACCTTTATTGACCCTGAAGGCAATCCAGTAGCAGCCCAACAAGATGGCGTCAGCCGAGATGCCACAGTTGTCCTTTCGATGGGCAACCAACATGAACAGGTAAACCTGCCCGATGAACAAAGCGTTGATGCTGCGATTATCCGGTTAATCAACCCACAAAAACGGGTAATCTATTTTATGATCGGGCATGGTGAAGCGGATACAGAACAAACGGATGATTCTTCTTACTCCCTGATCAAAACAGCACTCGAAAACAAAAATTACATTGTCAAGACCTTGAATTTGGTGGATACTGGCAAGGTACCAGAGGATGCCAACCTGGTTGTTATTCCGGGTCCACAGTCACCCATTTCAGCCGATGAAGCGAAAAACCTGCAGGCGTATCTGGCTAAAGGCGGCGCTCTCATCGCCATGGAAAATCCAAAGGGCCTTACAAAAATGGGTGACGCACCCGATCCGCTGGCTGATTTAATTTCAAGCTGGGGTATTACCGAACAAAATGATATTCTTTTTGATCCAAATGCAAACCCGGCACTGCTTATCTATGCTGACCCGCTCAATTACGGCCAGCACCCGATCACGGACAAACTGCGCGGTCTGAATTCCAGGTTTTTCACCGCCCAATCATTGTTGCTAAGTACGGCTCCTCAGGGAATTACATTAACACCTCTCGCCCAGACTTACCCAAATGCCTGGGGAGAAACAGATTTCGCTTCCATCCAAAATAATCAGGTAACTTTTGACCAGGCCAAAGATCATGCCGGCCCTTTGGTCATTGGCGCTGCTGGCGAAAACTCGCTTACAAAAGCTCGTCTGGTGGTGTTTGGTGATTCGGATTTTGTTTCGAATGCGATTTACAAACTGGGCTACGGCGATATTTTTGTTAATGCCGTGGATTGGGCAACCCAACAACAAAATTTAATCAATCTAACACCGAAGAGTAATGCTTCTCGCTCCTACAACCCACCGGGCACAATCGGATTATTAGGCATCATACTCGTTTCCATCTGCCTCGTTCCGTTACTAATCGTCGGCGGCGGGTTTGCGACCTGGTTCTCTCGCCGCAAGAGAGGCTAAGCAGGTTATGCGGCGACCTACCGTTGTTCTCCTGATCGTTTTCATCCTGCTTGGGGCATTGGTCTGGTATATGCAACAGCCCGGCAATTCGATCAAAAACGCACTTGCAACCAGTACACCTGCCCAGTCTGGCATTGCAGAATTACTGATCAGCCCTGATAAAGGCCCGATCAGTTCGATATCCATCCAGGATGCAAACGGGAAATCCGTTCTGATCGCAAAAAAAGATGGACAATGGATTGTCAACAATGGACAGGAAAAAGCCGCAGATCAAAGTCAGGCAGAATCGGCTGCCGGACATACCTTGAATCTGAGGGTTACTAAAAAATTTGAGACAGCCCCCGACGCTGCTGGAACAGGTCTGGATAAACCGGCTTACACGATTTCTATTACCCTGGCAGACGCATCCATTTTTACATTTGTGGTTGGCAACCAAACGGTGACCGGCAGCGGTTATTACGCCAGAGATTCAGGCAAAATAGTATATATATTAAGCAAGAGTGAGCTGGATTCTCTGACATCATATTTTACCCAGCCGCCGCTTTATATAACGCCTACCACAGGCATAAGTGGGACAGTCACTCCTTAGACTGGAAACCGAATTAACAACTACGGGTATCGACCGGCATGCTTTGAAAATTGTGATTGTTCAATCCAATTCCGAGGCAATCCGCCACAACTATTGAATTAACTCCTAAAAAAGAGTATTCTGTTCTTGATATTACTTATGAATAGGAAAAACACGCATGGATGAACCTCTATTGATTGTTGAAGAGGAAGAAGAATATTCTCCTATCGCCCGGTTGATCGAACTCGGCCGGCAAAAATCTTATGTAACACTTGATGACATTCTGCACTTCTTCCCCGAAGCTGAGCAGGATGTGGAACAACTCGAGGAGGCTTTCGCAGCCCTGCTCAGTGCTGGCATACCTTTTGTAGAAGACACAACCACCACCGAACCGAGCGAAGATGAACTGTCCATACCGGATGAACCTGCCGAGCCTGAACCGGAACTCGATCTGGATGATTACCTGGCCAATATTGACACCGATGACACCATCGGGCTTTACCTCAAGGAAGTCAGCCGCGTTCCTTTGTTGACTGCTGAAGAAGAAGTGGAACTGGCTCAACGTATTGAGCGGGGACGCATCGCCCGTGAAGAGCTGGCAAAAGGGAATGCCAGTCCACGTAGGCGCCAGGAATTGCGACTGTTAATTGAAGATGGCTGGGCAGCACGTGAGCATTTGATCACGGCCAACTCACGCCTGGTCATTTCAGTTGCGAAAAAATATATGGGCCGCGGTGTGCCCTTCCTTGATCTTATCCAGGAAGGCAACATCGGTCTGATCCGTGCCACCAAAAAATTCGATTACAGGCGCGGACATAAATTCTCCACATATGCTACGTGGTGGATTCGCCAGGCTGTAACGCGCGCCATCGCAGACCAGGGCCGCACGATTCGCGTTCCTGTTCACATGGGCGATCAAATCAACAAACTACTGCGCGTTCAGCACCAGTTGACCCAACGGCTTGGTCGCGAGCCATCCGTGGAAGAATTGGCCAATGCACTGGAAGTGCCACCGAAAAAAGTTGAGAACATGATCCAGGTCGCACGCAGACCACTTTCATTGGAAACGCCCACGGATGATGAAGAAGATTCTGTTCTGGGTGATTTTATTGAAGATGATGAAGCCGCCCCACCCGATGACACTGCCACCTACAACCTGCTGCGTGAGCACTTGACTGAAGTTCTGAACGGCCTGCCACCGCGCGAGGTGCGCATATTACAGTTGCGCTACGGTCTTCTGGATGGACAGGCGTATACACTTGAAGAGGTGGGTCGCAAAATGGGCGTCACGCGTGAGCGCGTTCGACAGATTGAGGCTCAGGCTCTCAGCCGTTTGCGTCACCCTTCGATTCGCAGAAAATTACGGGATTACCTGGGAGAGTAACCAAATCCCTCCCCGAATCACGCAGAATAAAAATACGGCCCAGCAAGAGCCGTATTTTTATTTAAGTCATAGAGATTTTCCCAATCAAACCAGAGCATCCACCATCAAAGCCAGGAAGAGGAACATAAGATACATACTCGAATAGCGGTATAAAGTCCAGGCAACTTTATTCCCTTCAATTTTATACACACGCCAGGCAAGAAAAAGGAAGATGGCCCCCAGCACTACTGCCGATACCAAATACACGATCCCGGTGTAACGTAAAATGGGGAGTAGGAAGGTAACGGCGATCAGTTCAACTGTGTAAATCAACACCTGCTTGCGGGTTTCGTGTTCGCCTCGAATAACTGGCAGCATCGGTACACCTGCCCTTTCATAATCCTTGCGGCGCACAATCGCCAGGGCCCAGAAATGTGGGGGGGTCCACATAAATACAATCAAGAACAATACCATGGCAGGTACATCCAAACGGCCAGTGGCGGCTGCCCAACCAACCAGCGGGGGGATTGCTCCTGCCCCACCGCCAATCACTATATTTTGAACAGTAGCCTTTTTCAACCAAATACTATATAGAAAAACATAGTAAAAAATCCCGGCCAGGCTCAAAAAAGCGGCCAGCAGGTTGACAAATCCAGCCAGGATATAAAAACTGGCGATACACATGGCAATCCCAAAAGAAAGACCCTCAGCCGGGGTCATACGTCCCGCCGCCATGGGCCGTTTGGAGGTGCGCTGCATATTTTTATCCAGATCACGATCAATATACTGGTTTACGGCCCCAGAACCGCCGGCTGCAAGTGCTCCACCAACCAGAGTCCAGGCGGCAATGGAAAGCGAAGGCCAGGCCTTTCCGCCCGCCACCATCCCTGCGAAAGTTGTGACAAGTAATAACAATACGATAACCGGCTTGGTCAGGGTAATGAAATCTTTAAGGCGCTGGCGAATATCAAGGGGAGGGAACTCGACATAATCTCTGGCGTAAAAACCAGCCGCAACCACAAGCGCCACCATCGAAATCCACAACAAAACAGCGGTCAAAGAATGCAGAATTGATAACTGCAGTGAGAAACCGCTTGTCACCAGAATGGCTCCAACATAAGCCTGCGCAAAAAACAACACAACTGTGACAGTCGTCAGGGGCAGTAGCAAGCGATGATCGCGTTGCGTCCGCCAGGCGTGAAAGAGTAAAGCCAGAACCAAAACAGCGCTCAACCCGGCAGACACTCGGTGAAAAATTTGTGCCCAAGCGGCGCTGTTAGAGGGTATACATAGCGGCCAGGTAGCACAAGCGTTATTGCCACCATTCAAAGCCACCAACCAGCCGCCGATAGACAACAGGACAACCGAAAGAAGCGTGAAGAGGGCCAGTTTGGAAAAAGATGTGGCGAAGGAATATTTCATTGTATCTCCTGCATTTCCGGCTTAGAAGAGAACTGCTTGCGAAGGAAGAATGGATATCCAAAGAAAAGAATGGTGGCAAAGATAAACCATTGCATGGCATAACCCAGATGCGGGCCATCGCTTATTTCGATGGTGGGCTGGAACGGATATGGCGGTTGCTTCTGCGACGGATCGGGATTCGGCTGAATATAAATTGGCGCCAATTTGTACGGAACCTGACGGCTAATCCTGTCCAAGTTGACCGTATTCCAAAAATCCAGGCGTGTCTCCCCAACTGCCAGGGTCGGATCTGGCACGCCGCCAGCGTCAGGTTGTGTTTGACCCAGGCGAATAATTCCACCAACCAGGGTGGAACCCTGTTCATCGTACTTGTTCCAATCGGCCACCATGGAATTCCCTTCAGCCGGAATCCAGCCGCGCTCTACCAGAATGGCGCTCCCATCCCTCATCACCAGGGGAGTAAGGAGATAATATCCTGACTGCCCATTACGATACTGGTTACGGACAACGATATTGTTTTTAAGATCATAAGTTCCTGTAACAGTGATTTGCCGATATTCCATACCGGTAACATCATCTTTTGGATATCCGCTCAAAACCAAAGGGGTCGTCATGCTTTGTTCGAGGTAATGCTGATTAAAAACCCTGCGTTCTGCCAGGCGATCAAGCTGCCAAATGCCCAACCTGACACAAACACCTGTGCCAACCAACACCAAAATGGTTGTAAATATCCACTTACGGGTAAACAAAGCGCGAAGGAATTTCATGAAATCACCAACTGTTTATTCGCGATTGGCCAGATCACCAGACTGTAAATTCCGAACATAAGGCCAAGAGGCAGCCCGGATAATAAGATACCGTATAAACGGGTTAAAGAAGTAACAGGTTCTTGAACATCCAGGCCAAAAACCTGGGATGTTTGAAAGGAACATTGGTATGAATAAACATTGGCATCGCTCAACAAAAGGCTTGCTGATGTGCTGGAAGGGATAAACAGTGGGCCAAGCCTGTGATTAGCCACGTCTTCGTTTTTCACCACCAAAGTGTCGCCTGCGACAAACACCATATTTGTTGGAATGGATGGATTTGGTTGTCCTTTTGCAACCCGGTCTGCGGTTCCTGCCGGAATGACCAGTTCAACAATTTGCGGGCCTCGTCCTGAAGCGCTTTTCATAAAAAGAAAGGTAAGCTCATTTATTCCGATCGCGAGGACAATGCCCAGCGCGATGGCAATAGCAAAGCGCTGAACCATAAGACGAACCATATATTCACCTCAATCCCGTACGGGAACCGGGATATCCATCTAAAAAAAGGGGGGGCCATTTGCAGGCCGCCCCTTTTTGATCACTGCACGAGCCGACCGATCAAATATAGAGCCGGGTAGAAAAATATCCAAACAACATCCACAAAATGCCAGTACACAGTCGCTGCTTCCACAGCCCAATGATTTTCGGCAGTGTACAAACCTTTACGAGCATTATTCAATACGACACCCAGGAAAATAACCCCGGTGAGAACGTGGAAAGCGTGCATTCCTGTCATCATATAGAACACGGCACTCATGGCGCTGTCTCCAGCACTAAAAGGGGCTCGCTGCCATTCCACACCAACCACACCTGCTAGAAATCCAATTCCCAGTAGCATCGTGATGGATGTGCTGATCAGGAAGCCCTTTTGATCGCCGTGCGCCATCTGAGTTTCAGCACGGTTCATAAAAAAACTTGAAATCAACAGTACCCCAGTCACAATCAAGCCGAGGTTTCTATCAAGATCCGGCCGGGTAAAACCAAGCAAATTAAAACGTGTTGTCAGCAAACCCGCAAAAAGGAAGGCGTCGGAAAGGATGAATAACCAGAAACCAAGACGATTGGTAACCAATTTCCACTCAGCGCTGTGATGATCTGTTGAATCTTCATTTTCGCCTAGTTTGGAAATGTGCATGTAGTAATACAACACCATACCTGACTTTACTATCGCAACAATCGTTAATAACAACACCGATTGGTTGGTGATCGCAATGACGTATTCAATAAACGTCAGGAACGCCAGTATGATGAAGATTACGAATCCCTGGCGCAAAGAACCGGAATCATGTTGGTGTGCCACTTAGACTTCCTCCGAATTAATTTTTACGTATACAGATCCGGGTAGACCGTAATCATAGGGTTCGCCGACAACTTCAAATTCATGCTCGTAGTTATAGACTGGCATAGGCGATGGTACCTGCCATTCTGGAGAACGGGATTTCCAAACATTGCCGGTAGCATTTTCACCAGATTTAACAGTAAGATAAATATTGTAAAAGAAAATCAGGATTGCCGCAGCGATCAAAAAAGCAGCGATGGTCATTGCCATTTGCCACAGACCAAAACCCATGGCAGGATCATAATCTCCAATTCTACGCCGCATACCGAGTAAACCCACCCGCATCATAAACAAAGTCAGGATGAGGAAAGACGGTGTCATCAACCAGAAGTGCCATTTCCCGAGTTTTTCATTCAGACGCTTGCCAGTGGCCTTTGGAAACCAGTAATAGATCGAAGCGAAAAACGGAAAAATATAACCGCCAAACATTGTGTCATGGAAATGACCGACAATATAGTAAGTATCAGTCAAGTGAAGATCAGTGGAAACAGTGGCATTTGGAGGACCAGTCAGACCACCAAGCAGAAATACAACAATACCGCCCAGGACAAACAACATTGGCGTGGGGAGATCGCGCACCAATTTTCCCTGCCAGAGGGTCGCAACCCAGGAAAAGAATTTGACACCAGTCGGAACTGCCACCAAGAGTGTGCTGAACATGAAGGGAACACGCAGGTATTCATTCATGCCAGATGCAAACATGTGATGCGCCCAAACCAGGAAACCTACCAGGGCGATGCCGAGCGAAGACATGGCTACCCACTTATACCCAAAAAGCGGCTTACGCACAAAAACCGGGAGCAGTTCGCTGATGACACCCAGACCGGGCAAAACAAATACATACACAACCGGGTGAGAGTAAAACCAGAATAGATGCTGAAAGAGGATCGGGTTACCACCTTTTGTACTATCAAAGAATGGCATACCTAAAAGGCGTTGAAATAAGACCAATTGAAACGCCAGACCAATCATCTGAGTGGCTGTCAAAGAAATAATCGAAGTTGCTGTGGCTGCCCATACAAAGATTGGCATCCGAAAAGCAATCATGCCCTTGGCTCTCAAACGCAGCACCGACACGATCAGATTAAGAGCGCCAAGTATGGATGACCAACCTGCTACCCAGACACCCACAAAGAACATTGACATGCCTAACGGCGCGCGCACCGAAAGAGGCGGATATCCTGTCCAACCCGTGTCAAAACCGCCCAGCGCAAGGCTGGAGAGCAAAATCACTGCCGCTGGAATGGCTATCCAAAAGGAAAATGCATTCAAACGAGGGAAAGCCATATCCTGCGCACCGATCATCATGGGCACCAGGTAATTCATGACCCCGGCAATGCCCAGCAGGATCGAGACGATCATGACCATACCGTGCAGACTCATCAGAGTGTTGTACAACTCAATTGACAAAAACTGCATACCTGCTTGAGCCAGCTCTGTACGGAAAACCAGAGCAAATAAACCACCAACGCTTAAGAGTAGCAGCGAAGTAAAGGTGTATTGGATACCAATTACTTTGTGATCGAGTGATACGCCAAAATATTTTCGGAAACCTGGCACGTCAGTATGATGCTCTGAGACTGTCTGTCCGAGAGCCATCTTATACCAATCGGTGATGGCACCGACCCCGGCCAGGAAAAAAAGCGTGCCAACCATAACTCCTGTAACCCAAGCGGATTCAGTAAACCAGAAAGTGTTCATGTCGGAGTATGGCATGCCCAACGCAGCCCGCAGGGCCGTGACGAATAGAGCGCCAAGAAGCGTACCTGCCACCTGCCAGAGCAGGCCTTTGACCACGCCATAATAGCCGATCAAGGCGTACAGGAAGGCGACAACCGCTACCAGAGCACCCAATAGCCAGGAGGGCAAATCCAACAAATAACCGTTCTCAAATTTTCCTGTGGTCAGGGTATGCAGAAGAACAGCAACCACCGTACCCGCGATCAAGCCGAGAATAAAAAGCAAAAGTGCGGTGCCAAAACCGCGTGAGGAGCTTTTTTTCATTCAATTACTCCTATTTGATAGTTTTGATGAACTCTACCAGGTCAGCAACCTGACCATCGGTCAAATATGAAAAATTCGGCATCGCATTCACAGAAAAGCCCGCCACTGTTTTTGCCTGAGGCAGTTTAATCGATTCAGTCAAATAGGCATCATCCGCCAATACTGACGAGCCAGTAGTCAACTTAACCTGCGATTGGAAAAGACCTTTCCAGGTTGGACCAATGCCCTTTGATCCATCCAGAGAATGACAGGCCGGGCAACCGCTCTCTTGATAAAGAGTTTGTCCGCGGCCCGCATCCGGTTTTCCGGCCGAAGCCATCTCAGTCGCTTTGGCTGACAATGCCTGTGTGCCCACCCAGGTTTTGTAATCGGCCTGGCTGACCACTAATACATCTGATTCCATGTAAGCATGGTTTTTTCCGCACATCTCGTTGCAACGAACTTTATAATTACCTAGCAAGTTGGGTGTAATCCGATAATCTTCAATACTGCCGGGCACTACATCCTGACTGATACGGAATTCAGGCACCCAGAACGAATGAATTACATCCTGGCTTTGCATTTTGAGATCCACCTGCTGATTGACAGGCAGATACAATTTCGTTGAAGAGAACCCTTCTGGATATTGAAACAGCCATTTCCATTGTTGAGCGATTACTTTGATTTCAATCGCTTGCGGGTCAACAGTCTTGATCTGGCGCAGGTTGTCAGCGCCAATGATACCCAGGGCAATTACAATCACCAGCGGAATGGCAGTCCATGTCAGCTCCAGCGGAGTATTGCCCTCTATATGTTCGGCATCAGTCTCATCGCCTTCTTTTTGCCTGAAAACCACCAGACTGTAACAGAGTGGCACCATAATCAGGGCAAAAAAGAATGCAATTAGCTTGACCTCAATATCAAACAGCCAATCAATCTGCACCGCCTGACTACTGGCCTGTACTGGCATTAAACCAAGCACATTTAATCCCCAATAGGTCAGGATTGTCACCACAATTACCAATACACTCATGATGACGTAATGGTGTACATTTTTTTGCATCAGTATTCTCCTTGATAAAAAAACTTTATTCACTCCAGGGGTTATTAAGCCAGTTTTCAGCCTGCGCAGGCGTTAGGTTGCGCCTGTCATAGACCACAACCTGACCTGATTCTTGCAGAGATACAAGCATCACCTGCATGGGAGCTTTCCCTGTAACAAACCGATTAAGAAATTCGCTTCGATTGATGTTTTTATCATCATAATCAACGATTACAAGATCAGGAGCATAAGCTTCCAGAGCCTGCAATGCTTCATCCATTGTGGTGGGCATACCAATAATGGAGGCTTTCTCACCCCAGCGCTCCGCATACATTTTTCGCAAGCCCTCCCGAAAGAGAGGGTTCGCAGAAACAATTAGAACTCGTCGTGGCCGCGCTATTGAATCAGTCATATTTATGGTTCTCGCATTAATCTTTTATAAATCTACTAATAATTTATCAAAATTTGCTACATTTGTCATCGACATCACCGTGAAGTAAGGGGGATTTCAAAATAAAAAGCGGGTGATTTCGAAATCACCCGCCTGGTCAGAGAGCTTTTTGGAAGCAAAAACGACTAGATCAAGTCCATTTGTGCAGCCCTGGCAACCGCTTCGGCACGGTTGTTTACTTCCATTTTCTCCAAGATGTGACGAATATGGGTTTTGACTGTATTTTCTGAAATAAAAAGCACACCGGCAATCTGGGCCGTTGTTTGCCCTTTGGCGAGACATTTCAACACTTCCACTTCGCGATCACTTAACAATCCCCGATTTCGATCCGTCTGTGATCGGCGAACGGCCTGCAGTACCTTGGCAGTGATCTCCGGCGAAAGTACAGAATTACCAGCCGCAACCTGCATGAGGGTACTGCGAAGAGAATCCGGTTCGGTATTTTTCAATACATAACCATTCGCACCCGTTACAATCGCATTGATCAGATCTTCATCATTTTGTGAAATTGTGAGCATTAAGACCTTTTGTTCGGGATACAGCCTCCGAATCACCACCAGCGTTTGCAAGCCATCCATGACAGGCATGTTTATATCCAGCAAAATAATATCGGGACTGACAGTTTCGATTAACCCTAGCGCATCCTGACCATTTGAGGCTTCGCCTACCACCTGAAATTCGATCATTTCCTCCAATAACCCCACCAACCCTTTGCGGAAAAGCGAGTGATCATCAACTACAACCAGTTTGATACGGCTCATTGCTCCTCCTTGAGTGGCAAAGGTACGCGCACAGAAACGCGGGTACCCTGTCCTGGCTGACTTGTTATCTGAAAATCTGCTCCAATACTCTCGGAGCGCTCGCGCATTCCGCGTAAACCGTAATGAGAACTGCTGTTCCCATTACCATCCTGAGGGCCGAATCCCTTTCCATCATCCTGGATCTCGATCAAATAGGAATCCAGGGTATGGTTACCAAGGATAGTGACCGAAGTCGCATCAGAGTGTTTACGAATATTACTAAGCGCTTCCTGTACAATCCGGATAAGTTGGGCCTGAACGTTCGCCGGATATTCAGACGAAAATTCTTCAATATTGACCGTAACTTTCTGGGTATTAAGTTGTTCAAAATCGACAACGACCTGACCAATCCAATCGCGAAGATTATTGGTTGGTACGCGGCGAAGGTTATCAATGGCCTGCCGGGCATCGATATAGGCATCTGAAAGAGTTCGATAATTGGCCTGCAGCGAACTGGTCAATTTCTCAGTTTCGCCGCGTGCAAGAAAGTTCTGCATTTGAGCAGCCTGGATTTTCAAGAATGCCAGAGTTTGAGCCAAACCATCATGGATTTCCCGAGCCAGTCGAGTGCGCTCATCCACCACAGCCTGATATTCAACCTGTACCATGAGCCTGGCGTTTTGAATTAATAAAGCTGCCTGTCCCGCCAGTGTTTCCAGCAACGCCTGATGTCGCTGGCCAAGCAATTGAGTGTTATTGGAACCCAACAACAGCACACCAGAAGCATCTTCCCCGCGCCAGATCAAAGGCACAGCCAGCAAGGTCTTCCATTTTTCCTGCTTATTTAACCAAACATTTTCGAGGGAAAGCGTTTGGCCAGAGGAAAGAACACTTTTCCAGATGCCCTCCATAAAAGGCAGGTCGGGAATAGAGACAGTTGAGTTTTCAGATCCTTTTTTGCGAATGAAAATCTGAGGGGCCAGGCTAATCTGACCCGGCACTCCACCAGGCAAGTACAAAACTGCGAAATCAACATCCAAAGCAAGCTGAACATTTTCAAGCAGGCTGTTCAATAGTCCCGACAGATCAGATTTTGGGGATGTGATTGTTTGCAGATAATGCAAGGCAGCAAATTCTTGATCGCGAATTTGTACATTTTCCAGGGCTTTATCCGCTGCTTGCATGATTTCGTTGAAAAAGGCTTTGGCTTCATGATCCTGTAAAAGCACATTCTCAAAATAGAAGTTAAAAACGCCTACTTCACGGCCTGCACTTGAAAAGGGGAAACATTGCACCTCGATAGGGTTTAAGGTTGTGGGCGGTAACAGAATACAACCGCTTGAACCATGCAACGCTTCGCAGTTTTTACATGTTTGCCTGGTTTCAGGTGATGAGAGACGCTGGGCCCAGGTTTGCAATGCCTGACCAGGAACTTTGCCCTGGAATAAAGCAGGCAGAGATTGACCCCACTCATCATACGGAATAAATGAAGCCCCATTCATCCCCAGCAATTCAATCCCTGACTGCATAATAGATTCGAGAATTTCTTTTTCAGAATGGGCTTGAAGTAAAGTTCTCAGGGTATTGATCGCGATCCTGGTTTGAGCAATTTCTTTGCCAGTCTGGCCATCTAACTGATTGTTTTTATTTTCCTGAGCCTGGAGATGGGACTCCTTGCGAAAACTAAATTCGAGGAAGAGAATAAAAACTCCAGCCAGTAATATATTTACCGCGACACCCAGCCAGGAATTCAACGAAAACAGGATGTACAAAAGGAACCCCATTACAAAAAACAAAACCAAGAGGCTTGACCACCGCACCCAGGGAATTTGTGACTTTTTCATGAAGTATGCTTATTCATTTACAGCCTGGATAACTTCCTGGCTATGTTCTGCAGGTTTTACATTCTCGAAAACTTTTTTGATCTTCCCATCAGGAGAAATCACATAAGTCGTCCGCAAAACTCCCATATATTCGCGTCCCATGAATTTTTTTTGAGCCCATACATCATAGGCATTACAAACAGTGTGTTCTTCGTCTGCCAGCAAGGGAAAAGGCAATCCAAATTTTTTCTTAAACTTCGCGTGACTTTTAACTGAATCCGGGCTCACACCGAGGATTGTAACTCCAGCTTCCACATACGCCGAATAGTCGTCACGAAAATTACATGCTTCAGTTGTGCAACCAGGTGTGTCATCCTTCGGATAAAAATATAACACCACGCTCTGACCACGATAATCCGAAAGGCGGCGGGTTACACCACCGTCGTCCGTTAAGGTAAATTCAGGAGCTTGAATTCCAAATGGAATTGGCATTAGTTTATTTTCCTTTCAGGGTCATTATTATAATCGTCTTTCCAATACGAATATAAAACAGCGACTGGAGGCATTCGTCAAGCTGTTTTAACGGGAAAACGTTGGAACGGGAGATTGGATATTGATTACTGATTTAAATATCCGCCTGATATTTCATCTTATTTTCTGGTTTG
>CAIWAX010000439.1 GCA_903910795.1 uncultured Anaerolineae bacterium | reverse complement strand
GGATCGCATAACACGATCTGGGCGCCCATGCTGACCAATTTATCAACAAAAAACATGCGGCTTGGATACATCCAATCGTGGAAAAGCACGCTGCCCCTGGCCTGTGTGGCAATGGCGATGGCGATACTCATCAAATCCGTGGGGAAAGCCGGCCAGATATTGGTTTTGATCTCCGGGATGGCATTTCCCAGGTCCGGCTCCACAACCAAATTTTGAGCAGATGGCACAATGATATCCTGCCCATCCACCTTCCAGTCCACACCCAGCCGGTTCAATACGATCAATATCATTCCAAGGTGTTCAGCCCCGGCGTTGCGGATACGCACCGTGCCGTGCGTTACCACGGCCGCGCCAACAAAGCTGATCACTTCCAGGTAATCGGGGCCGATTGTAAATTCGCCGCCGTGCAGGCGGTCAACACCCTGAATATGCAGCGTGTTCGAACCAATCCCTTCAATCTTCGCGCCTAAAATGTTAAGCATGCTGCACAATTCCTGCACATGCGGCTCGGATGCGGCATTATGCAGCACGGTTGTACCGCGCGCCAGGCTGGCGGCCATGATGGCATTCTCTGTGCCGGTCACGCTGGCTTCATCCAGAAGGATGTTGGCGCCATGCAAACCCGAGCGGGCTTTGAACTCAAATGTGCGGTCATATGTGACCTCGGCGCCCATCTGGCGCAGGGCCCAGATATGGGTATCCACGCGCCTCCGGCCAATCACATCCCCCCCGGGGGGCGGCAGTTTCAATTCACCCGTGCGGGCAGTCATCGGGCCAGCCAGCAAAATAGAAGCCCGGATACGCCGGGACAAATCCGGGTCGAGATCCGCTGACCGCACCCGGCGGGCCGTTACCCGCCATGAACGGTTGCCCAGATCTTCCAGGCTCACCCCCAGGCTCTCCAGCATCCGGCGCATATCCAGCACATCCCGGATTTGCGGGACGTTATGCAGAATGACAGGTTCTTCTGTCAGCAGACAGGCAGCCAGCAGCGGCAGGGCTGCATTTTTATTCCCGGATGGGGTTATTTCACCGTTGAGCGGCACGCCACCTTCAATAATGAACTTTTCCATGACGTTCTCCTTGATTGAATTCATTTTCCACAAGTATGGCCAAAAATACTTACGTCAACCGTAAACCAATTTCATTCGACGGGTCAAAAATATGGAACAACGGATTAGCCTTTGAGTCGATTATAATCATAAATTATAAACATTCACATCAGTGTGGATGGCAGACCTGCATCCATCTGAAAGGAACAACAAATACCACATGTCCATTCTTTTCGCTCTTGTTTTCGGCCTTGCTGCCGGGCTGATGGTTGATTACCTGTCCGATGTTCTGCCGACACGGCAGAAGTGGGGCCGTCCATTTTGTGTGCACTGCGGTACAGTCCGGCCCTGGCCGGAATACTTCCGACTGGGAGCCTGCCAGAATTGCGGAAAACCGCGCCCATGGCGTGGCGCGGTAGTGCTGCTCCTTGGCATGCTGATTTCCATCTGGTTATGGTTCAACGCGCCGGTAAAGCTGGGATACGGCTTAAGCCTGGCGCTGGTGTCTTTTCTGGGACTGGTAATGATCATTGACATAGAAACCCGCCTGATCATGCATGTTGTCAGCCTGTTTGGAGCGGCGCTCGGTCTGGTGGTGGGTGTGGTGTC
>CAIWAX010000438.1 GCA_903910795.1 uncultured Anaerolineae bacterium | reverse complement strand
CCGAGCCAGGCGACCATCCTGGAAGAAAACCTGCGGATTGCCAAGCAGTTGGGTTTTGCCGATTCTTATTTGGCACGTTTGCTCTCAACCCCGGCTGCCAGACTTTTTTCGCTGGATATTCGGAATTTGCGCAAAAAGCTGGGCATCCTTGCCACCTTCCTGCGGGTGGATACCTGCGCCGCCGAATTTAAATCGCAGACCCCTTATCTTTATAGTTCGTATGAACGCGAGGATGAAGCCCGGCCCACCGGGCGCGAGAAGATCCTGATCCTGGGCGGCGGGCCGAATCGAATTGGGCAGGGCATCGAGTTTGACTACTGCTGCTGCCAGGCCGCTTTTGCCTTGAGAGACCAGGGGTATGAAACAATTATGCTGAACTGCAACCCCGAAACCGTCTCAACCGATTACGACACCGCCGACCGGCTGTACTTTGAACCGTTGACCCTCGAGCATGTTTTGAACGTGGTGGACTGTGAAAAGGTGAAAGGTGTGATTGTGCAGTTTGGCGGACAGACGCCGCTTAATCTCGCGGCGGCGCTGCAGGCTGCCGGGGTGCCGATCATCGGAACCTCGCCTGAATCAATTGCGTTGGCCGAAGACCGCCAGCAGTTTGCCAGCCTGCTGGCCGGGCTGGATATTCCCCAGCCCGAAAACGGCATGGCCATCTCGCTGGAAGAGGCGCGCATCGTCGCGAACAAGATCGGTTATCCGGTGCTGGTGCGGCCGTCGTTTGTGTTGGGTGGCCGGGCCATGGCTATCGCGGGCAGCGAGGATGAACTGGCGGCCGTGGTCGCCGCGGCGCTCAAAGCCGCCCCCGGCCGCCCAATCCTGATCGACCGTTTCCTGGATGATTCATTTGAAATGGATGTGGATGCCCTGGTGGATGAAGAACGCGTGGTGGTGGGCGCGATCATGGAACATGTCGAACAGGCCGGCATTCACTCCGGCGATTCTGCCTGTGTGCTGCCGCCCTATAAGATCAGCGCCTATCACCTGGGCATCCTGCGGGATTACACCGAACAATTAGGCCGGGCGCTGAATGTGCGCGGTTTGATGAATGTTCAGTTCGCGCTAAAAGATGATATTGTGTACGTTTTGGAAGTCAATCCGCGCGCCTCAAGAACCATCCCCTTTGTCAGTAAAGCCACCGGGCTGCCAATGGCGCGGCTGGCGGCTCAAATTATGGTTGGCAGGTCGCTGGCAGAGATGGGTGTGATGGAAGAGCCAAAAGTGGATGGCTTTTTTGTAAAAGAAGCGGTTATGCCGTTCAATAAACTGCCCGGGGCCGATCCGCGTTTGGGCCCGGAGATGCGCTCGACCGGCGAGGTGATGGGCATCGCCAGCCATTTCGGACATGCCTTTGCCAAAAGCCAGCTTGCGGCGGGCAGCGCTCTGCCGGTGGCCGGGAATGTCTTGATTTCGGTGAATGATTTTGATAAAGGCGCGGCCTTGAAAATCGCTCGCGACCTGGTGCGGTTGGGTTTTAATATCTACGCGACACCTGGCACTGCGCGCTTCTTTAATGGCGCGAATGTACCGGCGGTTTCAATTAACCCCATGTATCTGGGTTCACCGCACACGGTGGAACTGATCCGTGCTGGCACGGTGCAGTTGATCATCAACACCCCTTATGGTTCCAAAACACATACCGACGGCGAGGAAATCCGCGCCTCAGCCATCCAGATGAATATCCCGCTGCTCACCACTCTGACGGCCGCGATGGCGGCTGTGGCGGGTATCCGGGCCTTGAAGGAAAAGGATTTATCTTATACCAGTTTGCAGTCCCATTACGCAAAACGGGCAAAATGAGGCTTCGCAGGATTTTTACTAAAAACTTCCCTTCCCCTAACCCAGGCAAGCCGGAAAAGAGAAAACGAACCGCCAGGCCGCCAAGCGCGCGAAGTTTAAAAAAAAGAGTAACTACTTTGACGATGTCACGTTTTCGCATAGTGGTCATTGCGAGCCGCTGATCTTGTTCTTAGGCGGCGTGGCAATCTCCAATTCAGCGAGGGAGATTGCTCACTTGCACTGCGCGCAGGCGCAAGTGTCAGTCGGGGAAATCACCCTCCTGCGCAATGACAGTTTTGGTAAATGACGATGATGATTAGAACAAGTGTTTAATGTGACATTGTCAAACTACTCACCCATGTCATTGTTATACTGAGTCGGTTTTCTCTTGGCGGAAATTTCGCGCGCCTTGCCCCTTCCTACGAAGAGCACGCAGGCGAGATTGGCCCCAAATCACCCTTTCCCCAAATCCAAGAGCGGTATTTGGAGGAAGGGGTCACTTCCGTGCTCTTCCGGGGCTGCTCTGCTGGGGGCGTTCTTCGGGAATGACAATTTCGGAGTATGGCTGAGCAGTAACAATTGTTTCAGGCTTCCCGCCTCAGTAATT
Source organism: uncultured Anaerolineae bacterium (assembly GCA_903910795.1). Classification (GTDB taxonomy): domain Bacteria; phylum Chloroflexota; class Anaerolineae; order Anaerolineales; family Villigracilaceae; genus UBA5195. Next base: position 17,328 of record CAIWAX010000438.1, on the reverse strand, counting down.
TGTTCGCCAGGTTCAAAAGCAATTCCCCGGCTTGCCCTTGCGGGGAGGCCGTCCGAAGGTTATTGATCGCCATATCGGTCATTTGTTTTGCCATTTCTTGCGTCTGGGCGTACCCGCCTTCGCTTGCCAATAATTTAGCCAGTTCTTCAACCTCACTCAATTGAATCGGCCCCCCGGCCCAACGCGCGGCAAAGCGGCCTTTTTTCTCAAGACCTATCAGCACCGGCAGAGATTTTTTGCCTTCCACCAGATCGCTGGCAGTTGATTTTCCGGTTACCACTTCATTCCCCCATATTCCCAGAATATCATCTTGCAATTGAAAGGCCAGTCCCAGAAAGTGACCGAATGAGCGGTAGGCCTCCTGGGTCGCTTCATCGGCGCCTCCCAGCAGCGCACCCAGGTCGCAGCACGCGGATAAAAGAGCGGCGGTTTTCCCGCTGATCATCGGCCAATAATCTTCTGCGCCGAGGGAGGCGCGTTTCTCATACGATATATCAAGATATTGTCCCCTGGTCAATTCCAGGGCGGCGTTTTGCAGGATCGTTGCGGCCTTGACTACTGTTTCGGCCGGGTAATTTTCCGCAAGATCCAGCAAGGACAGGTTTGAAATTACAAACAGGCCATCGCCTGCGTTAATGGCCTGTGGCATGCCCCACTTCACCCAGAGGGTTGGGCGTCCGCGGCGTTTATCCGAATGATCCTGGATGTCATCGTGCACGAGTGAAAAATTGTGCAGCAGTTCCACCGCCGCCGCGGCAGGCAGAACAGCTTGCCAGTTAAATTGGGATGTCTGTTGATCCTCTCCGGAGGCAGCCATGGCAGTCAGCAGCACCAGCAGGGGGCGGACCCGTTTTCCGGTTGCTTCCGGGCCTGCTCCTTCACCGGTCCAGCCCATGTGGTAGGTCAACATCTCGAGGTATTCTTTTGTGCGAGGAGCATCCAGGCGGGAAACCTGTTTTTGAAGTTCAGATTCGATACCGGTCAAGAATGATTTCATCAGGTCAGTCATAAATTTTTATCCTGTAGGTAGGAGGTGTGTAAGAGTAAGACCAAAGACTCGTAAAAAGCTTAACCACGAAAAATAAAAAAAACCAGTTCCTGTACAGGCATCGGAATTACCATCCGAGTATTTCGTGTGTGGGCTAACATGATTTTTATGGGATGCCATCAATCCAGGCGGAGTTCTACTTCTTTCAGGGCGTCGATATCACCGACCCCGGTTGCAAACATCGTGACCTGTAATTGCCGTTGAGTCAGTTTCATGGCTGTAACAACATTTTCGGTAGAGATCGCGGCGATTTTGAGGAAATGCGCCGCCATCCCTCCCAGGCTGGCACCCAGCGCCAGGCACTTGGCGATATCGAGGCCATCCTTGAGGCCGCCGCTGGCAAAGATGGGCATGCCTGGCGCGGCTTTTCGGACGTTTATGATGGAATCCGTGGTGGGAATGCCCCATCCCACAAAGCTGGCTGCCAGGTTACGCAAGAACTCATCCGGGGCGCGGTGCATCTCAACCTGTGACCAGCTTGTGCCCCCCGCTCCGGCCACATCAATGGCGGCTACACCGCAATCTGCCAGGATGTGGGCGGTTTTTTCTGAAATGCCCCAGCCCACTTCCTTGGCTATCACCGGAACGCTGAGTTCCCTGCACACTTTTTCGATTCTTCTGGCCAGGCCCTTCCAGTTGGTATCGCCTCCATCCTGGACCGCCTCCTGCAGCGGATTGAGATGCAGGTACAGGGCATCTGCGGCGATCATATCCACGGCGCGCTTACATTCATCCAGGCCGTAATTGTAATTGAGCTGCACTGCGCCAATATTTGCAAAAAGCAGGATATCCGGCGCAACTTTACGAACCTGAAAAGATTGCACCTGATCCGGGTGCTCCAATGCGGCGCGCTGGCTTCCCACGCCCATGGCCAGCCCGCAAACCTGGGCAGCCTCTGCCAACCTGAAATTGATCACCCCGGCATCGGCTGTGCCGCCTGTCATTGAAGAGACCAGGATGGGCGCCTGCAATTCTTTGCCAAATATTTTCAGGCGTGTATCGACCTCATCCAGATTTTGTTCGGGTAAAGCCTCATGGGTGAAGTGGATTTTCTCCAGCCCGGTTGTCAGTGCAGAGCGCACATCTTGTTCCAAATTGATTTTGATGTGATCATCTTTTCGTGTGGTAATTGGCGCAACTTTTGACATAATAGCGTGTTCCTGTGTATTGAACCTTTGCATGGTGGTAAAATGACCATTCAAAATTTAAAACAGAATTATTCTACTGGAGGAATGTATGGCAGACACTTATGTTGAAATCAAGGCAATTGTCGTTGATCTGCTCGGCTCGGACGAAAGCAAGGTCACGATGGACGCCCGTTTCCGCGAAGATCTCGAAGCTGATTCGCTCGACCTTGTCGAACTGATCATGGCTTTTGAAGATAAATTCGGCGCAGAAATCTCAGATGAAGACGCGCAGAAAATTACGACAGTTGGTGAAGCCGTTAATTATATAGACAGTCATCGCTAGAAGTTGTAATTATTATACAGGATGGGCAGGTATAACATACCCGCCCATCCTGTAATTTTATGTAAATCTAAAGAACGGCATAATTCGCTATGCCGTTCTTGGTTTTAATTCAACAAGCCGGGAATTTCCTCGGGATGGCGGGCCATCTTAACCCCGGCTTTTTCCAATGCCCGAATTTTGTCAGCAGCGCTGCCAGAGCCGCCTTCAATAATGGCGCCAGCATGGCCCATACGTTTTCCGGCAGGGGCGGTTTGACCGGCAATGAAACCAACTACCGGTTTTGTCATTTTTGTGGCGATAAATTCGGCGGCCTTTTCTTCATCAGAACCGCCAATTTCACCGATCATCACCACCTTATCAGTGTGGGGGTCATCCTCAAACATCTGTAGCACATCGATGTGGTTGGTGCCGTTGACCGGATCGCCACCGATACCGACGGTTGTGGAAGAACCCATGCCAACCTGTTTGAGAGCATAAAGCACTTCATACGTCAGCGTTCCCGAGCGCGAAACGATGCCAATATTTCCAGGGATGGCGATATCACCAGGGATGATGCCGACCTTCGCCTCACCAGGAGTTAACAATCCCGGGCAGTTTGGACCAAGCAGGCGCACACCGAGTTGATCGATATACGTTCGCACCCGCATCATGTCGCTGACCGGAATGCCTTCGGTGATGCAGATGATGAACGGGATGCCGGCATCCGCAGCTTCAAAAATCGAGTCGGCTGCGAAACGCGCCGGTACAAAAATGATGCTGGTATTTGCGCCAGTGGCTTCCACAGCGATTTTGACAGAGTCGAAAACGGGGATTTTCTGATCGACCCACTCGCCACCTTTTCCAGGGGTGACTCCCGAGACAACGTTGGTGCCATAGGCTACCATCTGGCGTGTGTGAAACAAGCCTTCGGAGCCGGTGATACCCTGAACAAGCAGACGGGTTGATTTATTCACTAAGATACTCATGCCTGGGCTCCTTTCGCGGCGGCGACAGCTTTTTGGGCAGCGTCGGCCAGGGTTTCTGCGGTGATCATATTTGCGTTGGCGAGCATGGCCCGGCCTTCCTTGGCATTTGTCCCTACCAGGCGCACAACCATCGGCACTTTGGGTTGGACTTCCGCTATGGCCGTCAAAATGCCGCGGGCAACTTCATCGCAGCGGGTAATGCCGCCAAAGATATTGAAGAGAATGGCTTTGACGTTGGGATCGCTGAGGATAATGCGCATTGCAGCCGCGACTTTATCCGCGCCGGCGCCACCGCCGATATCCAGAAAGTTCGCGGGGTCTCCGCCAAAAAACTTGAGAATATCCATGGATGCCATGGCCAGTCCAGCGCCGTTGACCATGCAGCCGATATTCCCATCCAGCTTGATGAAGGTCAGACCGTATTTGCGGGCTTCGATTTCTGAAGGCGCATCCTCATCTGTATCACGAACGTTCGCCAGGTCCGAGTGCCTGAATAAGGCGTTATCGTCGATCAACATCTTGCCATCGAGCGCCACAAGCCGCTTGTCTTTGCTGATGACCAAAGGGTTGATTTCGGCCAGGGTGGCATCATTATCGTTATATACCTGCCACAGGGCCTTGAGAATATCACCAAACTGTTTCCAATATTCACGGGGAAGATCGATCCCGGCGGCAATATCGCGGGTCTGGTAATCTTTGATTCCAAGCAGCGGGTTGATGTGCAGCTTGATGATTTTGTCCGGGTCTGTTTTGGCTACCTCTTCAATTTCGACCCCACCTGCTGCGGAAGCCATGATGACCGGTCTTTTGGCTGCCCGGTCGTTGGTGATGCCGAGATATATTTCCTGTTCAATGGAAGCCGCTTCATCCACCAGCACTTTTCGAACCGGCAAGCCTTTGATTTCCATCGATAATATCTGGGTAGCAAAAAGTTCGGCTTCATCAGGGTCTTTCGCAACCTTGATGCCGCCTGCCTTGCCGCGTCCACCGACAAGCACCTGCGCTTTAATGACAACACGGCCGCCGAGTTCTTTCGCGATTTCTTTTGCTTCGCTTGCGGCCGCCGTTACTTTTCCTTTTGGAATTGGGATTCCGTAACGAGCGAAAATCTGTTTGGATTGATATTCATGGAGTTTCATGCGGGTTGTCTCCCTGGTTAAAAATACGGCATGGAAAATACCCACGATTTGCTTAGCAAATCGTTCAGTATGGGCGCTGTTTGGTGTTCTGCCTTTTCAAATTATACCATTCCGCCAAAAGAACACCCCGGTTTCTTTGATTGAAGCCGGGGTGTTGGCCTGTATGTGTTATTTATTTGACCGGTACGCTGAAGCGCATCAACCGGTTATTATTTGCGTCTGTCACCCAAACATTGCCGGCAGGATCGGTGGCAATCCCGCTTGGCAGCCCAAAGGAAGCGTTATCCGTTCCAAACTGACCCCAAAGCTGTACAAACTGCCCAGCCTTGTTGAATTCAATCACCCGGTAACCTTCGGGATCGGTGACGAAAATATTGCCATCCGGTTTAATGGCGATGAATGGTTTGTTATCAAGTGATTGGCTGAGCCAGCCGGAAATGGGCCATTGGTTGACGGATGTGTAACTTTTGCCGTCGGTGGTTTCCAGCACCTGAATGCGCTGGTTCCAGGTGTCGGTGACATACACTTTGCCAAGACTATCCACTTTAACATCGACCGGTTCGCTGAATTGGCCGGGATCCATCCCTTCGGTGCCAAAGGTGGTGATGACAGTTCCGTTCGGGTCATATACCACAATCCGCTTATTACCCGTATCGGCCACGTAAACATTTCCATTGTGGTCAACTGTAATTCCGCGCGGTCCGTATAAGGCGCCTGGAGTTTCGGCTGTACCGAAAACGCCCCACATCTTGATGGGAGAGCCATCCGCGCTGAATTTCTGAACACGGTGGTTCCAGGTGTCGCTAACGTAGACGCTGCCATCCGGCCCGACCGCCACGCCCCACGGTTCATTGAAGGTTCCAATAGGAGCATTGCCGGTCGCCTGGTCTGCGAAAGTACCCCACTCCTTAATCAGCGTACCATCTGCGCTTAAATGCTGGATGCGGTGGTTGCGGGAATCAGCCACATACAGGCTGCCGTCGGCCGCAAAGGCCAACCCGCGCGGTGAATTGAATTGCCCGGGCTGCGCCCCTGCACTTCCGAATGTCAGGCTGGCTGAAAGATTGATAACGCCCTTTGCGTACGGATCTTCCTTCGGCTGCGGCAGGGTCTTTACTCCGTACTGCCAGACCTTATCCGCGATATCTTTGCGGACATACAAACGCATTTTGTCGGATGGATCCCAGGTGGCTTCGTTGATGCCCTTATTGTTGGTGACCTCACCGTAAAGTTTGTAATCGCGGTTCAGCCAGATGTCGAAGATGGCTTTGCGCATACGCGGGTCGCCAAGCGCGCTGCAAATGCGGGAGAAATCGTAATTACGAATCAATTTGAACCCGCTCATGATGCCATTGCATGGATAGGTATCATCGAATGCGGCGCTGGGATCTGCACGGGTGCTGATCAAATTGAAGTAATCCTGGTTCGGCCAGACCATGCGAATATAGTCAAATTGGTAATAATTACTGCCAACAATCGGTTCGATTTTCGAGTAGTTGTTGTTCCCGACGATGATGGCGGGAACATCTTTCAGACTTCGGTCAGGCTGGGCACCGTAAAAGCGGGAATTGGGATATTCACGCATATACCAGGACATTGGCCAGGATGTATCATCATCATAGGCCACCACGATATCCTTGCCGCCCACGGTTTTCTGTGAAAGATCATCCACCTGGCTCAGCAAATCCTTTACGCCGCTATAGCTGTGCGCGTAAACCAGATATTCCTGGGCGCTGTTGTACTTTATATAATTCGCCCGGAAGGAGGCGCGGATCGTCAGGACGGCCAGCAACCCAAAGAATAAAACCAAATTTAAGTAGATAAATTGTCGGAAATCCCAGCCCCTTAGCAGGCGATACAGGCCAAATCCGCTGGCCGCTGCGCCCAGGATGGCAAAAAGAAAACTGGTTGTAGCCTGGAGTTGGCTCAGTTCCTGGCCCTGGAACGGGCCGGGGCTGCCCAGCCAGGTCATGCTCATACTGAAAATACTCAGGATAAATATTGATACCAGAGCCAGTACCAGTAAACCATTCCGGCGGAATAATTCCTGCCAGTCGATCCGGTCAATGACCGTACCAATTGCCCAGCCGCCCCACAAGACCATTGGAAGGTCCATGTGGAAGGTCAGCCAGGGCATTTTTTCACCAGCGATGGTAAAGGCCACAATCGTGATGACTGTCCACCAGGCCATCAGGCTGATGAAATTCGCGCGGGTGTCCACGACCTGATCTTGATCAACTTCCAGCGACTCTGTATTTGTTGGAGGAGTTTTACGGAAGCTCAGGAAAGCCGCTAATACACAGGCCGCGGCGGGTAGAAATTCATAGATTGGGATTGTGATAAAGATGTAGTAATACCAGGGCTGTGAACCACGCTGCACGCCTTGTTGTGCCAGCCAGTAGCCCAGGGAACCAACCGAACCTGTGAAAAAGCCGCTGCCGTTTGTAAAGACGGTTGTATATAAGAGGATGTATGGGCTCCAGAACACCAGCGCCATCTTCCACCAGACATCACGATTCCACCACCAACCAATCACAATCGAAATTAAAATGATTGGCGCCAGGAATGCGGCGGTGTGAAGTAGTCCGGTCGTGGTGTAATCCAGAGGATCCCAACCAAGCATGGAAACTGGAAAGGCCGAAAGCATCGGCAACACAATCGTGCCGAATACCATCAATAGATCAAAAGATCTTTCCTTGCGGATATTTTCGAGGCCAATACCGCGGATCAGGAAATAAATTGCTGCCAGAAATAAAATTGCGGCCAGGGTGCCAACCACCAGGGCCGGTATCAGCGCCGAGGTTGCGTGTGATGTGAGTGCGGTGGTTGCGGTTGGGTTGGCTGGCGCGGCCGTTTGAGCGCCTGCGGCGCTGCCTGCTTTTTTGACTGACTCCGCCAAATAGCCGGCGGTGCCCAGTAAGGCAATCCCAAGCAGCAAAGAAATCACAAACCCACGGTAATACCCCAGGCGGCCGTTCCAGGATTTTTGCATGATCCTGACAATGAAATAAACAGTCAGGTAAATTAAAAGTTGGGCGGTATAAATAAAGGCAGTTTCTTTTGTCAGGAAATGGATGACAAGCGAGCCTGCAATGAGATAAATGTATTTTGCTTTGCCTGTATCAAAATAGCGCAGAATACTGTAAAAGAGGATGAAAGAAGAGACGGCCACATACGAATCTTCGCGCGTATATCTTGCATAATAGAGCAGGAAGGGCGAAATAAGTGCCATCAACGCCGCCACCAGCGCGCCAGTGCGTCCCAGGTAACGGCGCCAAATCCAGATTGCGGCAATCGCCAGCACGCTGAAGGTTGCCGCGGGCATGCGGGCGACATAATCGCTGGCTCCAAAAATAAAATAGGATAATGCGATCAGATGAAATTGAAGCGGGCCGTGCATCATTGGGTTGTGCTGATATCCCTGGCCTTTATACAAAAGGTACGAGAAGTAGGTGTGCAAGCTTTCATCGTGGCTCATCGCGCGCGCGCCGAGATCGTAAAAACGTGAAACCACCCCCACCAGCAGGATCAAGCCGAAAATCAGCATTTCAACTGTCAGCCAGGGCAGGGCGGTGATTGGTGTGCGGTCTAACCAGTTTTGATTATCTTTATTGCTGAACTTATGGGTATTTTCGATCATGAATATTTACTCTCTGAAATTGGATTCGAGACTTATACTTCAAACTAAATTTTCTAGCAAGAAGCTGGAAAAAAGGTTGCTTTGGCAATATCCTACCCGATGATATCAAATTTTGAATTATTCACAAAATACTTAAGCTTTTGGTAAGGTTTGGAACCCTTTATTTTTTCGCAGTTGTTAATGCTTTATCCTGTTTTTCAGTTGTATGGATAAATTTTAGCTGGGCAAGCTTGGTTTTTTATCCTGGCGGGAAGCCAGTTGTCCGCAGCCGGCTTGAATATCAATACCCCGGCGGATGCGGACGGTGCATGGAATTCCATTTTGTTCCAGGATCAGTTTAAAGGCATCTGCCCGTTCTCGTGTGGTGGCTTTGCCTTCATAGCCTGTGGTTGGGTTTAAGGGGATGGCATTGACATGACACAGTAACCCTTTCAGCAAAACAACCAGCTTCCTGGCTTCTTCGGGAGTATCGTTCACGCCGTTGATCAATGCCCATTCAAAAGTTATGCGCCTGCCGGTAGTTTCCACATACTCTCTACAAGCCTGGATGAGCTCTTCAATATTGTAACGTTTGTTGACGGGCATCATGTTTGCCCGCAAATTGTTTTCTGAAGCGTGCAGCGAAACGGCCAGGTTTACCTGGCGCTTTTCGGAGGCAAACTGGCGGATGGCTGGCACCAGTCCTGAGGTGGAGATTGTAAAACGCCGGGCCCCAAAATTGTAACCATCCGGATCATTTAAGCGATCAATGGCGGCCATGGTGTTGTCATAATTGTGAAACGGCTCGCCCATGCCCATCAAAACGACATTGGTGACAACATCGTTTTCGCCGAAGGCGTGCAGCATGCGGGCATAATACATCACCTGGGCAACGATTTCCCCGCTGGAAAGATGGCGGGTAAAACCCATTTGTCCGGTGGCGCAAAAAGTGCAGCCCATGGCGCAGCCTACCTGGGTTGAGATGCACAATGTCCGCCGGCGATCATAGCGCATCAATACAGCTTCGATCTGTCGCCCGTCTTGCAGTCTTAAAAGCGTCTTGCGCGTCATCCCATCGCTTGAATCAAGTTTCAATGTAGGTGTGAGCGCATTGAAAACGAAAGTTTCGGCCATTTTTTCGCGCAGCGAAATGGGCAGGTTGGTAAATTCTTCAGGAGATTGCCAGAAGTTTTTATATAACCCCGTCCAAATCTGTTTGGCCCTGAAAGCTGGTTCGTTCCAGCCGGTAACCAGTTCTGTTAATTTCGAAATATCGAGGTCATATATTAGCATTTCACGCCACTATTTGAGGTGTTAATTGTTTGCGCCGACCAGTACAGACAGGCTTTCAGCCACAACGTCGATTTTGGGCATCCAGGCCTGAGCCTGGGCCTGGTTGCTGACCCCGGACAGAACCAGCGCGGTGGGGGAGCCTAAGGCCTGACCGCCGGCGATATCTGTCTCCAAACGGTCTCCGACAATGAGAGTTTCCTCTTTTGTTGTCCCGATTCGTTCGAGCGCCAATTGCAACATAAATGGAAAGGGTTTGCCCGCGTAAACAGGTTGTTTATCAGTGGCGGTCACAATGACTGAGATCCAGGCTCCCGCGCCAGGGATTTGTCCGCGCGGAGTTGGAAAAGTGCGATCTGGATTGGTTGCAAAAAAAGGCTTGCCATTTCGAACCAGCAGGGTTGCCTCACGCATTTTCGCGAAGGTGATCTGTCTGTCAAGACCGATCACGACTGCTTCGGCTTTTTCAGCATCTTCAACTGTCAACAGTTCAAAGCCGGCAGTTTTAAGAGCCTGCTGGAGACCATTTTCTCCAATGGCAAATACAGGCGCACCATACGGCAGTTGCTTTGACATTAAATTTGTCACTGCCAATGAGGATGTAATCACCTGCCAGGGCTCCACCTGAACTCCAAAAGAGTTCAGTCGCTCAACAAATTGGTCAACGGTGCTCGTTGAATTATTGGTAGCCATTGCAACGGATAGGCCCAATTCTTTGAAACGCGCAAAAACGTTTGGCAAATTACCAATGGGCGCCGGGTCAGCCCACAGCACGCCATCCATATCCAGAATTAAACCGCGTATATTAGCTGGGAGCAAGCTCATTTTCCAAATTTCCTAATGATGAAATCATAAACGGGGGAATCCATCCAGCCAACGGCTGGGTCGCTGCGTTCTTCAAAATTTTCATTTCCCATGAAGGCGCGCAAGGCCTCCTGTGAGGTTGTGTCATGACTGCCGTTTGGTGCTTGTTGTAGATAGCCCAGTTGCTGCATGATTTTTTGAACTGTGATCAGCTTTTCTCCTTGCAATTGGATGCGCCCGGTTTCGGGGCTTTTCTCAAAATACAACCGGTGAAGATAAAGAAGGTCACCCAGTTTTGCAACCGGATCAGGATCATCATCCACCCGGTAATCAAACATGCGGTCATTGAAACCCGCGTAACCGCCATTTTCTTTGACGACGATCATGGCTGCGCTCTGCCGTCCGCGGCGGTCACCGCCAGCCCGGTCACCCGCCAGCAAAGCTGCGTGCAGGCGGGAGGCCAGGTCAGCCTGGGTGCCCAGGAATGCAGTTTCCATGGCCTGGATAACATGCTTGCCGGCCAGGATGTTGCCTTGAATGGCATAACCTGGCGCGCAGAGCCCGCCGGCCCAATCCGCGCACTCGCTGCCTGTAAAGGTGGCTGAGCGGCCCTGCGCATCCACGATGCCCACCTGGCGGGTTTCCCTGCCTGGGTCAGATGCCAGAAGCTGGGCCAGGGTAGTTTCAGCATCCAGCCCCTTTGACAGTAGTTCCAGTCCCTGGGGCCCGAAGGATGTGTTTGCAAAAGCCTGTGTGGCGATTGCGCCCTGTCCGGCTTTTGCCCAGGGAACCACAGCGCCTGCCGCGGGGAATTTTGATGCAACAGCAATTCCCCAGGTTTGTTGGCTGGGATCGTAGGCCGCGATTGAGAAAGTGGAAGGATGGATCAAAAGTCTGGTTCTCCTGAATGTACCTCGCTGTTTTACAAAAAAGTACGACAGTCTATTATAAACAAAAAAAGCGCGCGGCGATGCTTTTCGGCATCAATCGCGCGCTTTGCTTTAAATTGGTTTACTTCTTTTCTGGTACTTGCAAAACCTGGTCTACCAACCCGTAGGCAACGGCCTGCTGGGCATCCAGGTAGTAATCCCGGTCAAGGTCGCGTTCGATTACTTCCAGTGGCTGGCCGGTGTGCTTTGACATGACGCCATTCAAAAGGGCTTTCAGGCGCATAATTTGCTTGGCCTGGATTTCGATATCCGTGGCCTGGCCCTGTGCGCCGCCCAACGGCTGGTGCATGTGGATGGTGGCATTTGGAAGCGCGAAGCGGCGGCCTTTGGTGCCGGCAGTCAGCAGAACGGTTCCGAAAGAAGCAGTCACACCAACGGCCACCGTGCTGATCGGGTTGGAGATCATCTGCATGGTATCGTAAATAGCCAGTCCAGCATAAATCACGCCGCCGGGTGAATTGATATACATCTGGATTTCTTTTTCTGGGTCTTCATGATTTAGGAACAGAAGCTGCGCAACAATCACATTGGCGACCTGGTCATCAATGCCTGTTCCCAGAAAGATGATGCGCTCTTTCAATAAGAGCGAATAAATATCGTAAGCACGTTCTCCCCGGCCAGAAGATTCAACAACCATTGGCACAAGGTTTGTAAAGTTAGGGTACATAGTGATCCTCCTGTATGGTTCGAACAATCATAATCGGCATGTGTTGGAATTGTATTAAAAATTTAACCGAAAAATATTTATGCAAATACGAATGCACTTAACCTGTTTTTTGATTTAGGACCTGTTGAAAGGCCCGGATCAACGCGCCGCGCTGTTCGTACCCGCTTTCGTTGAGATCAGTCAGGCCCAGGTAAACTTTGCTGCGGCAGCGGTGCAGCAAACCGGTCATCAGACGCGCCAGGGTGGCATTGTTGGCTTGCACCTCGTCAGAATCCGTCCAGAGTTGGCCTGTTTTCCAATGGCGCGAAAGGATGAATGGATGCGTCAACGGCTGGAATAAGCGCTCATACCATCCGGCAGAACCGCAATCCAACCAGAATTGAATGGTGGTGGGCTTATTGCTCATCAGGAATGTATGGGCTGGGGCTACCAGAACCGCGTTATCTTCTAGGGGGTTCCAGGCTGAGACGTATTGTGCCGCGATGACACCTTCGCCCAGCATGGCGATATATTCCTTCCCAATATCCAGGTTTGATTTTTCATCCAGGGTTGGCTCCATGGCGAAGCGGAACTTTTGCAAAGATTCAATCAGGCTGGCAGCCACCCGGGCCGAGTCCAGGTTGCGATGAAAGCCAAAGCCGGGCTGGGAAAGCACTTCACCGAACAACAATCGTAGGAAATGATCGAGCGGCTGGGGCTCGCCCAAGCGGTAGGCCTCAATCCATTCTCTTAATTGGCTGTAACGCGCGCCGTGCGTGTAGGTGATGCGCTCTTGCATTTCAGGTTTGATCTGTTCAAAGGCTGACAGCGAAAGCTCTTTTGCACGGTAAACGATTTCAGTTAGCAGGCGCGCCCGTACCAGATCCATTTCTTCAATACATTGCACCAGGGCGTAGGCCAGATCGAACTTGACGGGGTGGATGTCCCAGGCTGGGTGCGCCAGGGCAGCCAGGGTCAACAGGCACTGGCTGGCAGGCTCTTCGCGCAGCGAACGCGATGGGCGGTGTGAGCGGTTGGGGATTTGCAGGGTATCCAGCCGATTGATCAGTGAAAAGCGCAGCGCGTCTCCCAGATAAGGAGCCAGCACAACAATTTCGGATGGTGCTACATCTTCTTCCCGGATCAGCCGCTGAATTTCATTCGCGGCAGCATCCAACAGTTCAGGGTAAAAGCGGGATGTGATGAACGAAATGACGCTGCGGGGGTTCTCATCTTCCGAAGGAGCCGGAAGGTTAACCGGCGGCTGACCGCTGGTGATAATGGCCTCCAGAGAATTGGAAAGATAGGCCAGTCCGGGGTTGATTACAAAAGAATCTGTGAATGAGATTTCCAGGTCGCATAAACTGGCCAGACCTTCGGCTGAATCGGCATCCGCACCCAGGAAACGGCGGTACCCGGCATTTTCGTCAAACACCAGCAGGGCTGATTCGCATTCTGGCAGCCATTCAGTCATCATATCATGTGCAACTGGCACATCTTCTTCGATGTTGTCGTAGATAATATGCTGGTAGGAGCGCAGCAGGTAGCTGCGCACGGTGGTGTCATTCCACAGAACCCGGTTGAATATTTCAAGCTGTAGGGAGAAATCTAGCAGGTTGTGTTCCAGGCAATACGTTCTAAACTCGCTCGCGCAGCTCTGGGCATCCAGGTAGATGCGGCGTTGGGCTGGTTCGCCTGTCCAGGCAGAAGTCAGGCGTTCCCCAATCTCTTCATGTGGGAAGCCAATCATGGCTGATTTGTTTAAATTATCCAGGATCTGGCTGCACAGACGGTTGCGATCCATGACCACGGATTCAAACCAGCCTTCTGTCAGGTGCGGGCGCACCAGGTAAGCCATGTAATATTGGGCAGTTTCAAGCGTCAGGAAGACCGGCGGTTTTTCCGGGTGCGCAAACCCGGCCAAATCAGCCGCCATCGGCCAGAAAATATCCAGCATACGCCGGGCCAGTCCGCCGATGGTGGCGGGCGTGACTTCTCCCCCGGCGGCCATTTCCGGGCTGTGGATAATATTCAAGTAAGGGTCCTGCAGGGTGCGCTGGGGTGTCAGAATCAGTATTTGATCTGCCGGTACGCCTGCAGCCAGCAAATATTTCATCCGTTCCACGGAGGCCGTGGTTTTGCCTGTGCCGGCCAGCCCTCGTAAAAAAATATGGGCGGGAAGCGGTGCTTCTATCACAGATAGCTGGCTGGTCGATAACATTCGTCAAGCGTAAAGGAAAGCCCTTGTTTTGTCAACACACGCGGGGCAAACGGGTGAAAACTTTGTGCTTATGGTATGATTCCAATATCAAAAACCAGATATTTTATGGATCGTGAAAAAATGACAAACTTTTCCGCTGCCCGCATCCTGGCTATCGAGTCATCCTGTGATGAGACCGCTGCCGCCATTATCGAAAATGGACGCTTATTGTTGTCTTCGGTAGTCGCCTCTCAGATGGATATTCATGCTCGTTATGGGGGTGTCTTTCCCGAGGTGGCTTCGCGCCAGCACGTTTTGAGCATCACACCGGTTGTGCGGCAGGCGCTGTCTCAGGCGCATCTCAGCCTTGCGGATGTGGACGCCATCGCGGTGACGCGCGGCCCGGGGCTGGCTGGCTCATTGGTGGTGGGGCTGAACGCCGCGAAAGGGCTGGCGCTGGGGGCCGGGAAGCCCCTGGTGGGTGTGAATCACCTGGAGGGGCATATTTATTCCTCCTGGGTGTGTGAGCCATCCGCACAAGAACAGGAGCTGCCCCCCGCCCCACAATTCCCGCTTCTGGCGTTGCTGGTTTCGGGCGGTCACACAGAGCTTAACTTGATGACCGATCACCTGACTTACCGGCGCCTGGGGGCCACGCTGGATGACGCAGCCGGGGAGGCTTTTGATAAAACGGCCCGGCTGCTGGGTTTGCCGTACCCGGGTGGGCCTTCCATTCAGAAAGCTGCCGAAAATGGCAATCCTAAAGCATTTCGTTTTCCGCGTGCGCGCACGGAACAACCCTGGGATTTTTCGTTCAGCGGCATCAAAACCGCGGTGCTGCGTGAAGTCCGGCAGAGGCAGGCAGATGCTGTGACTGTACCGGTCGAGGATATGGCGGCCAGTTTTCAGGCAACGGTGGTTGATACTTTGCTGGTCAAAACCCTGGCGGCTGCCCGAGAGTTTGGCGCCCATGAAATCCTGATCGCCGGGGGGGTCTCCGCGAATAAAGCCTTGCGCGAGGCCTTCCTCAACCAGACTGAATTCAAGGTAAATATCCCGAAATTTGCCTACTGCACAGATAACGCTGCCATGATCGCCTCGGCTGGTTATTACCGTTTTGTAACCGGTTTCCGTTCAGAGATGGATATTGACGTGCAGCCCAACTGGCCGTTATCCTGACCTTGGACGGAAGGGTTTCGTCAGGTGTTAATCTGTGAGGATACAATCCAGTTTAAATAAATAATCCCGGAGATGGAAATCCAAATCCGGGATTATTTTTAAATTTAGGCTCTCAAGTAATTTGCGGGAAAAAAACCTAAACACAATGGGTATTTAACTTCTAATTTTGGCCCTGTATTTCCTTTGAGCCCCTTGTGTCCGTTGTGTTTAAAAGGGTTTCCCATTTGTTTCGTCCCGACGTATTTCGGGAAGACGGTATCGCCGAATTTTTTTTTCAGGAAATCGCTTCCAGAATTTGTTCCAGGGTGACCGGGCCTTCGCGCAGGATTTTTGGAATGCCGTGTTGGAGTTCCAGCACGGTCGAAGGAATACCGCCGGGCGTCACGCCGCCATCCAGGATCAGGGCGATCTTTCCATCCAATTGGGCTTGAACACCGCGCGCCGTTGAGGAACTGCCCATGCCGGTAATGTTTGCCGAGCTGACCGCCAATGGGCCGGCCTTTTTTAATAATTCAATGGTGGCCGGGAAGTCAGGAATACGCACTCCAACGGTTTGGAGAGGGGTCACCGCATCCGGGATGGCTGGGTGGCGGGGTAAAACAAGGGTCAGGGGGCCGGGCCAGAAGCGTCTGGCAAGTTTCTCATTTTTTGGATCCAGGGCGGTTGTTACTTCGGATAACTGCTCCAGGTTCCCGATCAAGATGGGGATGGCCTTTTCGGCAGTCCGACCTTTTACATCTGAAATCCCGCTGACTGCTTCATCGTTAAATGCCAATGCGCCCAGACCGTAGACTGTATCGGTTGGAAAGGCAACCAGACCGCCGCTTGCTAAAATGACAGATGCCAGGGTCAGTGCATCTGGATCATAGATGGATAAAATTTTTGTTTCCATATTTCCTTTATACCGCGAAAATGGCCGGTTGAGCATGTCAGTTAAGTGTTAAAAACCGCCAGCCTGTCGAACCCGGCCAGGTCGCGCTGGATGCGGATATTGGCATTCGGGAAAAACTGTCCGATCAACCCTCTGATGGCCGGGCCCTGGCGGTGTTCTATCTCCAAAAGACACAGGCAATCACTGATTTTTTCATCAGCCAGCCGGGCAACCAGCCTGCGGATGACATCCAGGCCATCCTGCCCGCCGTCTAATGCCAGTGAGGGTTCCTTCCCGAAAATTTCCAGGGTTTGGAGTGTTTCTGTCGGGATGTATGGCAGGTTGGCGCTGATGATATCAAAGCCGGATAAAGGAAAATCAACGGGGATCAGGTCTGCCAGGAACAATTCGACCCGCCCGGAAAGCCCATGCCGTTCCACATTTCGATGCGCGATTTCAAGCGCGGCAGGTGAAATGTCTGTAGCCGAAATTCTGGCATAGGGAGCATGTACCCCCAGGCTGACCGGAATAATGCCCGAGCCTGTGCCAATGTCCAGAAAGGCATAGCGGGATTTCGGATGCGAATGAACGTAGGCCAGTGCGGTTTCCACCAGTAACTCGGTTTCAGGCCGGGGGATCAACACATCCGGCGTGAGATAAAAATCCAACCCAAAAAACTCCCATTCGCCCAGTACATACGGGAGCGGCTTGCCCGCCTGCAATTGTTGAATGGCATCCTCCAACTGGCCGGTTTGGTCAGCCGTCAGGCTGGCATCTGGATGGCTCAACCACCAGGCGCGGGTCTGTCCGGTGATGTGCATCAAAAGCCGTTGCGCATCCATCGAGGCACTCTCGCCAGGTAGCTGTAAAGCGGTTGTTCTAATCATTGATAGCTCCAAACATCATTCGATTCAGCAGGCTGTGCTGCAGAAGTAAGAAAATAACCACAACCGGGATGGACATGATCAAAGCCAGGGAACCCAGGTAGCTCCAGGGTTGGGCGTCCCCGGTTTGTACCATGGCGTAAATGGTCTGCCCCGGCTCCTGGTGATTGTGGAGGTATATTATAATCTGATAAGAATACTCCGATATTCCATAGCGATCGAAGGTGTTTCTTTTATAATACTTTATGTAACTGCTTACCATG
>CAIWAX010000437.1 GCA_903910795.1 uncultured Anaerolineae bacterium | reverse complement strand
TTCTGGGCGGGGTGGGGGCGGGGTGGGCAGGCTTCCTCCCGGCAGGCCTTGAGGGTTCAGCACCGGCGTGGGTGCGGCCAAAATCGGGGTGGGCGTGACCGTCTCCGGCGGGTTCGCCCCGCAAGCGGATAGGCCCAGGCTGAAAGCCAGCAGGATGCACAAGCCTACCCAGGCTGTGCCCGGCAGGCGGCTGTGCCTGCACTTCGTTATGCCCAGCATACACTTCGTTATCGTCATGGAATAATCCCGGTTATTGTTTGGGATGGCACGGGCGTATACGTGGGCCGCATGGTGGGCGTGGATGTCAGGGTAGGTGTGGCGGTTTTGTAATAATAACCCTTGGGCGTGGCCGAAAGGGTGGCGGTTGGGGGCTTGATCACCGTGGGCGTGATAAAAATATCGGGCGGGTAAAGCTTGAGCATGGCAGTCCGCCAGTCAATGCCGTTGTTGAGTACAAATTCGTTGAACAGCGTGCCCTTGAAATAAGAGCGCCAGTTATCCTGGGCCGGGATGCGTTCCCAGCCGAACTTGAGAGCTGTGGCGGTCAGGTCAACCCAATACCCGGATGGGATCGAACTGGCATACACGCCGCCCTGATCGTAGTCCGTGGGGTTCAGCCCGTATCGCGCGGTCAAATCCCAGGGGATGACCCGCATGGGTTCGCCCTGTGAGCCATCCTGGGCCACGGTTTTCAAGAAGATGCGCCAATACAACCGGCCCTCCAACTCTTCGCGCGTCACCACCATCCAGCCCGCGTTCAGGGTCAGGGGGTTGATGGCAAAGGCCCGCCCGGTGAACAGCCAATCCTGGCCGCCGCCCGGGTCGAGCGTGGTGGTGAGCGGAGTATAGGCGTTTTCAAGGCTGGCGAGCACGTCCCAGCCGGTATCCTCGATCAAGCGCTGGCGCAGGGTATTGAAGGAATCGGCTACAGCCTGATGCAGAAAAGGATGCGGCGCATTCACATCTTCCAGCTTGACGATCGATTCGCGCTGCCCGGGGATGTTTTCAATCGTGCGCATCTGCCGCTGCCAGAGCGGGGTGGGAGATAGCTGCGCCTGTTTTGCGAAGATGTTTGCCAGTTTGGAGATGCGCTCCAGATGTCCTGCCAGCCCGCGCATATTTTGAACCGGAACCGGCGGCAGGCTCATGGCCCCATCCAGCGTATAAGCCAGCAGGTATTGATCGTTGGGCCCGCTCAACCGCGTGGCGATTTCATTGCCCGAGGCGCTCCAGGTTGGCCAGTCACCCGAACCAGCCCTGCGCGGCAGTTGGCCCGCCTGGCTGCTGTCCCAAATGTAGATCGCATCGGGCTGTCCCTCGATATGCTGAGTCCAGGCCAGTTTTTTACCGTCCGGCGACCAGGCCGGGTGGTTTTCGGCGCTGTTGGGACTCTGGCTGATATTGGTATAGCGGCTTTCTTCGGGTTGATCCAGGTTGGCGAGCCAGATTTCATCATGCCCGCTGCGGTTTGAGACAAAAGCCAACTGGCGCCCGAGCGGCGACCAGACCGGTTCCTGATTGAAGGAGTCCCCGCTGGTCAGTTGGATGTTCTGACCGGGGTTGGCGACCGAGTAGATATTGATTTGCATTACGCTGCGCGTCTGGCCGTCCGACATGCTTTCATAAGTGATCCACTGACTGTCTGGCGACCAGCCCGGGCTGCCGTCAAACCCGGGCGTATCCGTGATGCGCGTCGTCTGCCCATCGGCCAGGTTCAAGACATACAGATCCCAGTAAGCGTTGCGGTTGGAGGCGAAAACCACCTTGTTGCCGTCTCCGCTGATGGCCGGGTCGATATCGTCCCACAAGCCATTTGTCAAACGGATGGGCGCGGATTTGGTTGGCGCGTAAGCAAACAAATGGTTGCGGCCGTTGTCATCCATTGAAATGATATAGGTCTGCGACATGTCGCCTGGCAGGGGCGTAGGTGTTTTGGTGGGTGTGTTGGTGCTGGTTGGGGAGGGCGTAACGGTGGAGCGCGGGGTTTTGCTGGGCGCCGGGCTGGGGGTGGCTGCTTCAAACGGTCTGACGCAGGCGCTCAGCAGGGCTGCCAGGATGAATAGGAGGGGCACGGCAGCGCCGTGTCCTGAAGCGGGTATGCGTTTCATAACGTCTATGCGTTGCATGATGTTAATTGTACCCTACCTAAAGCAGGCAGGGCTTCCCCGTCCCGCGCGATTCTCCCGGTTAAGCGCCAGGGGCCAAAGGGGGCATCAAGGCCGCACCGCCGGTGTGGCAGTGCCGGTGGCAGGTTTTGGGGCCAGCAGTTCCAGCGGGTCGAACAAATGAAACTGCCCGCTCATGCGCCACAGTTTGTAATTTTCCATCTCTACGGGGGTGATATCTGCCCGGTAAAAGGCCATGGCGGCGAAAACGCTCCCGGCCGGCCCCCAGCGGGTTTCAAAGTGCAGGTGCGGGCCGCCGGTGAAGCCCGTCAGACCCGTTTCGGCCAGTTGCTGCCCGCATTTCAGTTGCTGCCCGGATTTGAGCGGCTCCAGATTTTGCAGATGCGCGTACAACGTGTAGAGCGAGTCGCCCTGCGGGATTTTCTGGCTCGTGATGACAGCGCTCGGCAGGTTGTCAAAGCGGGTTTCGAGAATGACCATATTCCCGTACGGCGGCCGGTCGTGGATGACGGCCGCGACGACCCCCTCCAGGGCGGCCAGCACTGGCGTGCCGGTGAACTTGACCCCGCCGCGTGTGTAATACCCCAGATCCACGCCGTGATGGGCGTCATCTGAGAAAAGCCCGCCAGCCAGGATGCGCGGCATGATAAAAGGCTGCGTGACGATCTCCCTGATTTTGTCCAGCGGCTGGACCGCCAGGGGCGAGCACACACGCGCGGGAACGGGCGTAGGGCTGGCTGTCTTACTCGGAACCGGGATGATCGGGCTGGGGCTGGGCGTAAGTGTGTCAGGTGCGGAGTATGGGGTGCGGGTTGCGGGATACGGGGTGGGGAGAGCTGGGGGGGCCGGAGGAGTGCAGGCGCCCGCCAGCAGGCAGACGAGAAACGCCAGGCATACATGCGCTGCTGCGCGAGTTGCCAATTTGCCAGGCAAATCGCACAACGTCCCGAATCTTCTACCGGAAATCGTCTGGGCTGGTTTAGATCGCAAATTCAAGGCTGCGCGTGTCGGAATCGGGCTGATCGGGGTAAAACAGGCGCGCCTGCAGGCTGAATTTCCCGCTTTGCTGGCCGCCGCGCAGGTGCATGGTGAAAACGTTCTTACGCTGGATCGGCTCGATAATGCTGACGGAAGCAATTTCATCAGCCCGGCTGTTATAGAGGGTCACTTCCATATATGGGCGCTGCTGGAAGGCGGTCGTCTCCATATAAACGCGCAAGCGTACCGGGCCGTCATCCAACACCGGCTCCACTTTCAAATCCACAAAGCGCATATCCTCCGGCGGAACCGGGATGGCCCCGCTCCCGGCCGGCAGAAGTTCTGGAAAGAATTGTTCAAGGTCATCTGACATACAAGCATTATAACAAAAACCCGGCTCCATCACGGAACCGGGTTTGGCAGGACATCTGTGCTGTGCGCTATCGCGCGCGGAATTTAAACGTTACCTGACACCTGACACCTTATCCTTACCCGTTGCGGCGCTGGAAATCCTTCATAAATTCCACCAGGGCCTCGGCCGATTCGAGCGGCAGAGCGTTATAGAGCGAGGCGCGCATGCCGCCCACCGAGCGGTGACCCGCCAGACCGATCATATTGAGTTTCTTGGCTTCAGAGGCGAAAGATTTCTCCGTATCCTCATTCGGCAGGCGGAAAGTCACGTTCATATTGGAGCGGCTGTCTGCGGCGGCGTGACCCTTATAGAAACCACCGCTTTCGTCAATGGTCTTGTACACGATACCGGCCTTGGCTTCATTGCGGCGCTGGATTTCGGTCAAACCGCCCAGGCCAAGTGCCCACTTGAAAACCAGCCCTACCATGTAAATCGCAAAGCATGGCGGAGTGTTGTGCATTGAACCGCCAGCCACCTGCGCCTTGTAATCCAGCATGACGGGCAGGTTGTTGGGCACGCGCTCCAGCAAATCATCGCGGATGATCGTGACCACCACGCCCGCCGGGCCGGCGTTCTTCTGGGCCCCGGCATAGATCAGCCCGTACTTGGTGACATCCATCGGGCGGCTGATGAAGTCAGAGGAGGTATCCACAATCAGCGGCACACCGGCCGGTGCGGCTGGTTCATTCTTGAACTCCACGCCGTGAATGGTTTCATTGGAAGTGAAATACAGGTAGGCGGCTTCCGGGTCGAGTTTTAACTCATCTTGTTTGGGAATGCGGTTGAAATTTTCAGTTTCGGCAGTGAAGGCCGTTTTGGTCTTGCCGAGTTTCTGGGCTTCCTTCAAAGCGCTCTTGCTCCACGAACCGGTCACGACGTAATCGGCAGAGCCGCCCACCGTGCGCAGGTTCATTGGGATCATCGAAAACTGCAGCGTGGCGCCGCCTTGCAGGAACAGGATTTTGTAGTTACTGGGGATTCCCATCAGGCTCCGCAGGTCCTGTTCAGCTTCGGCCATCACCGTCTCAAATTCCTTCGAGCGGTGGCTGATTTCCATGACCGACATGCCGGTTCCTTTAAAGTCGAGCAGTTCCTTCTGAGCTTGTTCCAGAACGGGCAGCGGCAGAATGGACGGCCCGGCATTGAAATTATGCGCGCGTTTTACAGTGGACATTTCTCTTGCTCCTTGTTTGTATCCTTATAGTAATCCCGATCCTTGCACGGGATGGTAATCCCGGAAGCCCTGTGGGTTCTCGCACGGGATGGGTTGTGAGTATTTATTATACCCTCACAAAGCCCATTGGTTTTTGATTTTTGGGCATATTCTGGATTTTACTTCTCATTAAAGCGCAAAGGCGGGATCAAATTGCCATCTTTTACAGGTCAATTTGACCAATCCATTGGTACAATCAGTCCGGTCTTTGCCAGTTCCACCCCGCTAATAGTTACATTTTAGTAACTGCTCACCCATGTCTTGGTTTGGGCATAATCATGCTGAACTTACATTTGCCCTATGGGTGGGCACTTTCCATCACGTTTTAATGCCAAGTGAAACGATAATCACTGGTTCGCAAAGCGCCCTGTGGGTTCCCCGCAAATGGTGTTTTTGCGCCAAATTTGGCGCAAAAACACCATAAAAAGCACCCGCCCCGTGAGCAGTTACAGAAATTGAAAGGTATTCAGCATGCATCAACCAAAACAAAAATTCCTGGGGGCGAACGGTCTTGTCATCCTCATTGCGCTGTTGAGCGCCTTCGTGCCGCTCTCCACCGATCTATACCTGCCCGCCCTGCCAGGCATGAGCGTTTTCTTTGGCGTCAGCGCCGACATGATCAACCTGACCTTGACCGCCTTCTTCATCTTCTACGCCCTCGGCACCCTGGTCTGGGGCCCGCTCAGCGATCACTATGGACGCAAGCCGATCCTGGTATATGGCTTGATCATCTATGTCATTGCCAGCGCCTTATGCGCCTTCGCCTGGAGCGTGGAAGTCCTGATCCTGTGCCGTATCTTACAGGCAATTGGCGGCAGCGCCGCTGGGGCGGTAGCCACCGCCATTGTCAAAGATGTCTACAGCGGCAAAAAGCGCGAATCCGTCCTGGCGATTGTCCAATCCATGGTGCTTATCTCGCCAGCCGTCGCGCCGGTGCTGGGCGCTTTGCTGCTGAAATTCATGTCATGGCGGGGCGTCTTCTGGACGCTGACCGGTATTGGCGTGCTGGCCGTGGCCGGCAGCCTGCTATTTGAAGAATCCATTGCGCAGCGCACCAGCGGGCTGCTGAGGTCTAACCTGGGACGGCTTGGCCGGGTATTACAAAACCGCAGTTTCACCCTGCTCCTGGTTCTTTTCTCGCTCAGCAGCATCTCGAGCCTGGCCTTTATCGCCTCCTCCACCTACATCTACCAGGATGGTTTTCATCTGAGCGGGCAGATGTACAGCTACTACTTCACCTTCAACGCCTTCGGGATGATCGCCGGGCCGATGATTTACCTGTGGCTGGCGCGGCGCTTTCATTCCGAAAAAATCATCCTGGCCAGCCTGATTGCGATCGCGGCCAGCGGCCTGCTGGTCTGCTTGCTGGGAAACCTGCAGCCCTGGGTCTTCGCCCTGTGCATCCTGCCCGCCTCCACCGCCGGAAGCTGCCTCCGCCCGCCCTCGGCCAACATGATGCTCGAACAGCAGAAAGGCGATACCGGCGCGGTCTCCTCCCTGATGGGCTGCACCGGTCTGTTGATGGGCAGTCTGGGCATGCAGTTGATTTCCATGCCGTGGGGCAACATGATCATAGCGCTTGGCATCATGACATTTTGCACCGCCGCCTTCAGCCTGATCGCCTGGCCGTTTGTCATCCCGCACATCACCCGCCTGCCCGGGCCCAGCCTGTAAAAATTTGACCTGTCCGAGAACGCGCGAGAACGCTGAGTTCCCAAAGATTTTCCCCGTGGTCTGCGTGATACAGGCTGCTACGTATGGTAATCCTGGCTCTTTGCGTGTGAGACTTCCGAAGTCTTCAAGACTTCGGAAGTCTGGCTCGATGCGGAAGTCTGGGTTATGGTTGGAATATGGAATAACCCCGCTCAGACCCCTGAGTTTTTTAAGATTTTCTCTGTATTCTTGAAAACGCCATACCCGGAATTTGCATTTTGGTTGACACTCCCCAACGCGGTTGGTACAATGCCATTCGAAAACAAAAGTCTGCTTTTTCGCGGGTTGGAAGGTTGTACATTCCCGCTCTAATGGAATAATCCCGCTACTTTCTCGGGATAATTGAAAAATACCAAACAGGAGAAATTCAATGAAAATCATAGTTTGCGACAAAACCGAAGCCGAAGCCATCGACAAGATGCGCGCGGCTGGTTTGACCGTGGATGTCCGCGATGACATCACCCCTGAGCAACTGCCCTCCGTCCTGCCCGCTTACGATGGCATGGTGGTGCGCAGCCGCACCAAAGTCCGCCAGCCGCTTCTCGAAGTTTGCCCCGATCTGAAAGTGATCGTGCGTGGCGGCGTGGGCCTGGATACGATTGACGTCGATTTTGCCAAATCGAAGGGCATTGCCGTCATGAACACCCCGCTCGCCAGCTCCGCCTCGGTCGCCGAACTGGCCCTCGGTTACATGTTCGCCCTGGCCCGCTCGCTTTACCAGGCCACAGCCAGCATGAAATCTGAAAAATGGGACAAGAAATCCTTTGAAGGCGACGAGATCGGCGGCAAAACCCTCGGCCTGATCGGCGTGGGCAACATCGGCAAGGCCCTGGCCGCCCGCGCGGCAGCCCTGGGCATGACCGTCATGGCCTACGATCCCTATGTCAAAGCCCTGGACGGCATCACCCTCGTCACGACCCTGGATGAACTGCTGGAAAAGGCCGATTACATCAGCCTGCACCTGCCCAAGACCAAAGAATCGGCCGGTATGCTCGGCGCCGCCCAGTTTGCCAGGATGAAAAAGGGCGTGCGCATTGTCAACTGCGCACGCGGCGGCATCATTGATGAGGGCGCCCTGTACGAAGCCCTGACCAGCGGCAAAGTGGCCGGCGCGGCGCTGGATGTCTTCGCGGAAGAACCCCCCACCGACTGGAAACTGCTCAAGCTCCCGAACGTGATTGGTTCGCCCCATATCGGCGCTGCCACAAAGGAAGCCCAGGGCCGTGTCGGCGTGGAAGTGGCTGACATTTTGATCAAGTTCGCCAAGGAAATGAAATAGATTTTAAAAAGTAACGACTCACGGGGTTGCCCGGTTGCCATAATCCTTGACGAAGTGTATGCTGTGCATTCCGACTTTGTTCCGCGGATGTAAGAAAATCGATGGTTCGCAAAGCGCCCTGTGGGTACCCCGCAAAAAGTACCGTCTCCCCCTTCCCGATTTTGGGAAGGGTTCTTTCAGCCCGCATGTTCTTAGCGGGGATGGGTTTCTGCCCAAAAGCACCCACCCCGTCAGAAGTTACTTTAAAATTTAACCCCGGCCTCAGTACGAGGCTGGAAGCGTCTCGCCGGTTCTCTGGTAATCCTGGAAGCCCGCGGGGCGCTTTTAACAAAGTGTATGCTGTCCATAAATCAGCCTGATTTAATGCAATGCTGGCAATCCCGGCCTTCGTGTGGAATGGAGTCTCTGTATGAAAACTTTTGATGAAATTGGTGTGCAAATCCCCCAAATCTACCTGCCCCAAGCCGGCACAGATTTGAACAAATGGGCCGTGATTGCCTGCGACCAGTTCACCTCGCAGCCCGATTACTGGCGCAAGGTCGAACAGATCGTGGGCGGCAGCCCCTCCACCCTGAACCTGACCCTGCCGGAGGTCTACCTCGAAGACCCCGACGAACCGGAGCGTATCCAAAAAATCCAGGCCAACATGCGCGCCCTGCTGGATGGACAGATCCTCGCGCCGCGCGAAGGCCTGATTTATGTGGAGCGCAGTGTGGGCGGCCGCACCCGCAAGGGCCTAATGCTGGCGCTGGACCTGGAGCACTACGATTTCTCCAAAGGCTCCACCAGCCTGATCCGCGCCACCGAAGGCACCATCATCGAACGGCTGCCCCCGCGCATGAAAATCCGCGAAGGCGCCCCGCTCGAATTCCCGCACATCATGGTCTTGATCGACGATGCCTCGGGCACAGTCATCGAGCCGCTCCAGGCCGCCAAAGCGGACCTGCAGAAGCTCTATGATTTTGATTTAATGCTGGGCAGCGGCCACCTGGCGGGCTACGCCGTCAGCCCGGCCCTGGAAGCCGGGGTTATCGCCGCCCTGCGCGCGCTGGCCCGCCCGCAAGTCTTCGCCGAAAAGTACGGCGTCAAAGATCAGCCGGTCTTGTTATTCGCGATGGGTGACGGCAACCATTCGCTGGCGACCGCCAAAGCCATCTGGGAAAAGATCAAGGCTACGGTCGGCATGCAGCATCCCGCCCGTTACGCCCTGGTGGAAATTGAGAATGTGCATGACGCCGCGCTCGAGTTTGAACCGATTCACCGCGTGCTGTTTGGCCTGAAGCAGGATCTGATGGCTGCCATGCGGGCCCATTTTAACGAAAACTTTCACTTTACCCCGCTTGACAGCGCCGAAGAAATGGTGCGGCGCGTGGATACTGAACTTATGGGTACTTTCCACGCGGCCCCGGCTGTTCCACAGGCCCTGGGTATCATCAGCGGCGGGGCCCTGGGCGTGATCGAGATCGGCAACCCCGCCACCAACCTGCCGGTTGGCACGCTGCAAGCCTTCCTCGATCCTTTCCTCAAATCGGGCGGCGCGGAGAAGATCGACTACGTCCACGGCGCCGGAGTGACGGCGCAGTTGGGCAGCCAGCCCGGCAACGCCGGTTTTTATCTGCCCGGTATGCACAAATCCGACCTGTTCAAGACCGTCATTCTGGATGGGGCCCTGCCGCGCAAAACTTTCTCGATGGGCGAGGCGCACGAGAAGCGCTTTTATATGGAAGGCAGAAAGATCGCCTGAAAAAATACTTCCGAAGTCTTTGAGACTTCGGAAGTATTTTTATTTACCCTTGATCTTTTCCAGCACAGCCTTGATATCCGGTGGATAAGGCGCAGTGAAGGTTAATACCTCTCCGCTGGTGGGGTGGCTGATGGTCAGCGCCTGGGCGTGCAGGGCCGGCCGCTCGATCAGCTCGGTGGGCGGGGCGCTGTATAGTTGGTCGCCCAGCAGCGGGTGCCCGAGCGCATAGGCATGTACGCGGATCTGGTGCGTGCGCCCGGTGGCCGGGATGGCCTGCAGCAGGGCGTAGTTGCCATAGCGTTTGAGCACCTTGAAGGCCGTTTCCGCCGGGCTGCCCTGGCCGTTATCCACCACTGTGCGATGACTGTGGCCCACGTTCATGCGCAGTTTGTGCCGGGCGGTGTGCTCATCCCATTTGGGGATTCCGACGCAGATGGCGTGGTAGACCTTATGCGTGACGTGACGCGATTTGCTCAGCAAATCGAATTGCATGTTCAGAGCGCGATGGGCTTCGGGCGTGCGCGCGAAAACCATCACCCCGCTGGTGACCTTGTCCAGACGGTGCGCCACCATCAGTTCCGGGTATTTTTCCTGCAGCAATTTCAACAGGAAGGGTGCATCCGGTTCCCAGCCGTCCGGCAGCACCGGCAGGTTGGCGGGTTTATTGACGATCAGGATGTCGCCATCCTCGAATAATATAAGTTCTCTGATATTTGGAATGTACATGGGGTTATTGTAACAGGGCTTGAAACATTGTGGGCTTTCACAGTTTAAACATAAAACACAATCCCTCATCCACTCCCTGTCTGCGCGGCGTGGCGATCGTTCCCGACCAACGCCTTAGACACTCAGCAGCGCAAAAACCAGCACAATCCCCAGCGCCAGGATGCCCAACCCAAAGCAAATCACCGCGACCGTCAGCCAGCGCGATTTGTAGGCCAGAATATTGCCAAAAACCTGTTTCTGCTCAGCCGGTTTGCCGGCGTTTGCGCGCCAGCGGCGCGGGAGCACCACCAGCAAGCCGCTCAGCAGCGCCAGCAGCCAGAGCACGACCGCGGCCACGCCGCAGCCTTTGATCAGGGGCTGCGACAGATAGGCGGGCAGCTTTTCGGCTGAAACGGTCAAGACCCCGAACAGCGCGCCCAGCAGCCCGGTCACCAGGCCGATCAACAGACGCGCGGCCTCCTCGATATTTTTGGGCGATTCCAGCGCCTGGGCCGAAAACCAGTCGTCCAACAGCCTTTCTTCCCGGGTTTCCTCGCGGATGGAAAGAACCTGTGGCATGGCTAATCCTCCTTGACTTCCACGATTACATAGGTACCGCAAAAGGGGCATGCGGTCCGATATTCGACCCCTTTGTCTTTTTGATGGGGATGTGCGTCCCGGTAAATATCCTGCACCACTTCCATCTCACGCAGGGACTTTTTCCAGGTATTTTTGCAGAGCGGGCAGGTCAGTTCAAGCATGTCATTCATGGAATACTCCCGGTACCTGATTGGGATGGTGGCGCCAGTGTTGCCAATTCCTGCTGCACCGCCGAAAAATGCGCGGCATACTGCGCCGGCACGGGCGGGATGGCGGCACCCTTGATCAGCGCGGCCAGGGCCAGGCACAGCCCGGTCACCTCCAGCCAGGGCGAACCGGGTGTTTCGCCGGCCGCCAGCTCGGCCGCCGCCTTTTCCAGCATCTCAAGCACTGCGCGCCTGGGCGCCTGCCCGCGCGCAAAAGCCAGCCCGGCCTCGCGCGCCTGGCCGGCCGCCTGCTCAAATTGCGCGCGCCGGGCTGCGTCGTGCGCGGCCGCCTGCTGTTCGGGGCTCATGCGTTGGAATTCTGTGTAGGCCTTTCGTATTTGCGCTTCAGCCTCGGCGCGCTGTTCGGGGGGCAGTTCCGCCAGTTGGGCCTGCAGCCGGGCTTCAAAATCATCGTTTTCGCGATCCTGCTGCGCGGGCGCCAGCGGGCTGACCGCGCCCGGATTTCCTTCCAGCTCCGCGATCATCTGGCGGACTTGAGCAGCCTCAGGCATGCCCATTTTTTCAAAGATCGCCAGCCCGGCGCGATAACGGGCCAGGGCGGTTTCTGCATCGCCACGCGCCCCGGCAATTTGCCCGAGTTTGACTGTATCGAATGCGATGCCATCCAGGTGATTAATTTGCCGCCTGATTGATAATGATTCTTGCAGGATCTCTTCTGCCTCATCCAGCCGGCCCTGTTGCACGAACACATTCGCCATCATCGAGAGAGAAGCGGCTTTGCCCT
>CAIWAX010000436.1 GCA_903910795.1 uncultured Anaerolineae bacterium | reverse complement strand
TGTCTGGATTTTCCCACCGGGCTGCCCGCGTTTCCCTGGCTATTTTGTACCACCCAACCCGAACTCACAAACATTCACTAACCATTCTCAAGGAGAAGAAGACATGAACACAAAACCCAACTCTGCCAGCGTAAAAATTCTTTCGCTGATCGTTATCCTGGCCACTTTACTGACCGCCTGCTCCCCGGCTGCAACCGCCGTTCCTGCCGCAACTGCGGCTTCCGCTGCAACCACGGCCCCTGCTTCAACTGCTGCAACCGCAGCGCCTACCGTCTTGACTGACCCGATTTATCTTGGCGTCAGCGGCCCGCTCACGGGGCAAAATGCCCAATATGGCGCCCAGTGGAAAAAGGGCTTCGATCTGGCCCTCGAGGAAATCAATGGCGCTGGCGGGGTTAATGGCCGCAAGCTGGCCTACGACTTCCAGGATTCACAGGCTGACCCGAAACAATCGGTCATCGTTGCCCAGAAATTTGTCGCCGACCCGCGTATCATCGTTGAGCTGGGCGATTTCAGCAGCACAGCTTCGATGGCAGCCTCCCAGATTTATCAGCGCGGAGGTTTGGTCCAGTTTGGCTTTACGAATTCTCATCCCGACTTTACCAAAGCTGGTGGTGATTACACCTGGAGCAACTCTGTCACCCAGACCCAGGCCTCCCCGGCCCTGGCCGATCTGGCAGTCACAACCCTCAAACTCAAAAAGATTGCCGTTTTCCAACTGAACACCGATTGGGGCAAGTCTACTTATTCGCTCTTCTCCCAACGCGTAACGGAACTGGGCGCCCAGATTGTGGCAACCCAAGCCTACCTGCCGGATGAGAAAGATTTTCGCTCTGCCCTGACCAGCGTCAAGGATGCCAATCCGGATGGGATCGTGCTGATTTCCTATCAGGCCGATGGGGCCCTGATCGCGCAGCAAATCCGGGAAGCCGGTTTAACCGTCCCGATTGTTGGCGGCGCCTCCCTGCAGTCGCCCGATTACATCAAGTTGGGCGGCAAGGCTGTCGAAGGCACCTATATCCTGGGCGAATTCCTGCCTTCTGATCCCCGCCCCGAAGTTCAGGCCTTTGTGGCCAAGTACAAAGCCAAATATAACGAAGAGCCGGATCTCTTTGCCACCATCGCCTACGACACAATTGTTCTGATTGCCAAGGCGATTGAAATCGGTGGGCCCACCCGTCAGGGCGTACATGATGCGCTGCCGAAACTGAAGGATGTGCCGAGCATTCTATATGGAAAAATCACATTCGATCTGACCACACGCCGGGTGCAGAAACCCACTTTTGAAAACCTGATCGTCAAAAACGGCGATTTTGTGCCCTGGACCCCGGCGCAATAATAAATTTATCCGGAGAGGGCACAGCGCCCACGCATTTCGTGCTGAGCCCTCTCCGGGCTGCTCATTTCAAAGGAAATTGACCCATGTCACACCTTAATAAACTTACCAAACGTGAGCGTGTCGGGGCTGCACTGCGGGGCGAACCCGTTGACCGTGTCCCCGTCTCTGCCTGGCAGCATTTCATCCCGGCCGAACGACAGCCGGAGACCCTGGCGGCAGCCAGTTTGAAACATTTTCATGATTTTGATTGGGATTGGCTGAAAATTAATCCGCGCGCCACTTACTACGCCGAAGCCTGGGGCAGCCGTTTTGACTTCGAAAAGTATTCCGGTGTTTTGCCCAAACTTGAATCCACACCGCTGCAGGCTCCCCTTGACCTTGAAAAAATCCACGAAATTTCTGGCACGGAAGGCGTGTTTGCTGAGCAGTTGGAAGTGATTAAATTGATCAAGGCCGGGATTGGCGGCGCACACTTTCTCCAGACCGTTTTCTCGCCGCTTTCGGTGCTGTATTTCCTGGTGGCGAGGCCCTCGCAAACCCATCCGGCGGAACCATTGCCAGAAATCCAGTATGAGGATCTGCGCCGGTTTTTGCACGAGAACCCGAAGGGCGCGCATGCAGCCCTGAAAAACATCGCTGCCACGCTCGGAAAGTTCTCTTCTGCAGCGGTGGATGCGGGCGCCAGCGGATTGTTCTTTGCCATCGTCAAACTGGCCCGCCAGGAAGTGCTTTCCAAGACCGAGTTTGAGGAATTTGGCAAGCCCTATGATCTGCAGGTCTTGAAAGCGGTTGAAGGCGCACCCTTTAATCTGCTGCATATTTGTGGCCCGCGCGCGTATTTTGACATTGCTGCCGAATATCCGGTTCACGCCCTTAATTGGGCCTCCATCGGACAGCACAACCCCACCCTGGCCGAAGCCAAAAAGCATGCTCACCAGGCCCTGGTGGGCGGCGTGGATGAGGTTGAAAACCTCCAGAACGGCCGCCCCCAGGATGTGATCCGCGAGGCCCTGGCTGCGATTGAAGCCACTGGCGGGCGTCACCATCTGCTGACCCCCGGCTGCGCCACCAATGTGGATGTCCCTGCTGAGAACCTGCGCGCCCTGCGCCAGGCCGCTGAAGTTGCTGCCAAACCTGCCTGAACCGGAATAAAACAGAAAGAGTCCGGGCAGGCCAAAAACCTGCCCGGATGGAAAATTATGATTCAATTTTTGCGGACTTTCTTCGATCAAACCATTAACGGCCTGGTGATTGGCAATATCTATGCCCTGACTGCCGTTGGCCTGGCGTTGATTTTCGGTGTGGGGAATTTAATTAACTTTGCGCATGGCTCGGTTTATATGATCGGAGCCTATGTCGGCTGGGTTTGTGTCACCCAATGGCATACACCCCTGCCGATTGCCTTTCTGGCCGTTATTATCGTCTGTGGTTTGCTTGGGTTGTTAATTGAGCGACTGGGTCTGCGCAGTCTGCAAAATTCGGCGCGCATCGCGCCGCTGCTCGCCACGATCGGGATCAGCTTTATGCTTGACCAGACCACCCAGCTGGTTTTTTCTCCCAATCCCCAATCTTTTCCCAGTCCTTTGCCCACCACACGTTATTGGATTGGCGGTGTCAGTATTGGCGCAACCGACCTGCTGATTGCCGCCACCGGACTGAGCCTGGCGGCAATCCTTTTTTTCTTTTTGCGTTATACGAAGCTTGGCTGGGCTTTGCGCGCCACAGCCCAGGATCGCGAAGCCGCCCAGCAGATGGGTGTGGATGTGAATGCCGTCAACCAGACTGCTTTTGCGCTGGCTTCTATTTTGGGCGGCATCGCCGGGATGTTGGTGGGTATCTATTTTCAAACCGTTTATCCAACGATGAGCTTCCAGGCCGGGTTGAAGGGTTTCGCTGCCAATCTATTGGGCGGTCTCGGTAATATCCCGGGGGCTGTGCTCGGCGGGCTGCTGCTCGGGTTGATTGAAAGTTACGGGGTCGCCATCTTTGGGGCCACGTACCGCAACCTGTTCGCATTTGTCATTCTGATCGCGATTCTGGTGATTCGCCCGGCGGGTTTGTTCACAAAAAAGCGGCAGCTGCCTCCAGAACCGTTGACAGGCACCTTTACCCCCAACAACAAACTGGTGCGGATTCCTCCCTGGTTGGTGGGGCTGGGCATCGCGCTGGCAGGCCTCCTGCCGTTTGTGATACAGAGCCCCTACGTATTGCAAATCCTGACCAATGCCTGGCTGTTGGGAATGGTGGCGTTGAGTGTCACCCTGGTGACCGGCACCGCCGGGCAGACTTCGCTCGGGCAGGCGGGTTTCATGGCGATTGGCGCTTACACTTCCGCGCTGCTTACCTTGCGACTGAATTGGCCCTTTGAACTGGCGCTGCCGGTTGCAGGGGTGTTAAGTGCGGTCCTGGGTACGCTGCTGGTGTTGCCCGCCTTCCGTTTGCGCGCTCATTACGTGGCGATTGCAACGATTGGGATTGGTGAAATCGTCAGCCAGGTGATTCTCAACTGGGACAACCTGACCAACGGCGCGATGGGGCTGACGAATATACCGGCCCCCACATTTTTCGGTCCCCCGGTTTTTCTCCCGCGTGAGATTTACTGGTATTCGCTCGGTCTGCTGCTGGCTGCGGCGTTGATCCAATGGCGGCTGCTGCGCTCCGCGCTGGGCCGCACCTGGCGCGCCATCCGCGAGGATGACGTGGCCGCGCAGGCTTACGGCATCAACCTGAACCGTTACAAGGCACTGGCGTTTGCAGTGAGCGCCTTTGTGGCCGGTTTGAGCGGTGCTTTTACGGCCCACATGTACACCTATATCAATAATGAAACCTTCACCAATACCACTTCCACACTGGCACTGACAATGTCAATCCTCGGCGGGATGGGAAATATTCTCGGCGCAGTTGTCGGCGCACTGGCGCTGACTGGCCTGCCGGAAGTCTTCCGTGGATTGGTGGATTATCGCTATCTGATCTACGGCCTGGCATTGGTGCTGCTGATTCGCTTTCGCCCGCAGGGCCTGCTGGGAACGGAGTAAGCCATGTCTTTACTGGAAATCGCGCACCTTTCACGCAATTTTGACGGCATCCTGGCAGTGGATAATATCAGCCTGACGGTGGAAGAAGGCGAAACCATCAGCATCATCGGCCCGAACGGCGCCGGAAAAACCACCCTCTTCAACCTGGTGACCGGGACAGACCGCCCCACACACGGTGAAATTCGTCTGGATGGCAGGTCGTTGGTCGGTTTGAGCCCCGATCAGTTTGCCTCGCGCGGCATGGCGCGCACCTTTCAGCATGGTCGTGTTTTCGGCAACTTGAGCGTGCTAGATAACGTTTTGATCGGTGCGCACACCCGCCGCAAGCGCCCCCATAATCTGGTTGCCGAACTGCTGGCGGCCCTCCTGCCTTTTCCATCTGTGCGGACAGATGAATATCGCCTGCGTCAGGATGCCGAGGCCATTATTGCTTTGTTTGGCGAGCGGCTGACACCGCGCCTGCACCAACCCGCCTCCAGCCTGTCATACGCCAACCGCCGCCGGGTGGAGTTGGCGCGCGCGCTGGCCTTGCACCCACGCATTTTATTGCTGGATGAACCCACCGCCGGGATGAACCCGACCGAAACCGCAGAAATGCTGGAGTTTATCCGCACCCTCAAACAGCGTGGGCTGACGATTTTGCTGATTGAGCACAAACTGGCGCTGGTCATGGCGCTCTCTGACCGAGTGGTGGTGATGGACAATGGCCAGAAAATCGCTGAAGGGTCGCCCGAAGTGATTCGCACCAATCCACAAGTGATTGAGGCTTATCTCGGTCACAAACAACATCAGCGGGACGTGGCTGCCCAATCCGCTCAGGCCCAGGTGCCAACCGAAAAGCCACTTTCCCGTTTGGCTGTGGAGACAAGCTGATGAGCGTTCCCCTTCTGGAAATGAGAAACATTGATACCTATTATGGCGCGGTGCAGGTTCAATTTGGCGTGACCTTGCGCGTGGAGACCGGTGAGATTGTCTGTCTGTTGGGCGGCAACGCCAGCGGGAAAAGTACCACGATGAAGGTCATCCTCGGGTTGGTCAAACCTCGCACCGGAGAAGTGCTTTTTGATGGGCGGGAGATTAGCGGCATGCCAACACCAAAAATCATCCGTTTGGGCATTGGTTCGGTACCCGAGGCCCGCCGTATCTTTCCACAGATGACCGTGCGTGAAAATCTATTGATGGGCGCTTATCAACGAAATGATCAAACCGCGATTGCAGAGGATTATGAGCGCACCCTGGGGTTTTTTCCGCGGTTGAAGGAGCGTCTGTCGCAGCGCGGCGGTGTCTTGAGCGGCGGCGAACAGCAGATGCTGGCCTTTGGCCGTGCCCTGATGAGTCGTCCACGTTTGATTTGCATGGATGAACCAACAATGGGGTTATCCCCGGCCTTTGTGGATAAGGTGCTTGAAATAATCCAGCTCATCAATCAGCAGGGCATTACAGTTTTTATGGTGGAGCAAAATGCCAATCTGGCGCTGCAAATCGCGCATCGCGGCTACGTGCTTCAGAACGGGCGCATTGTTCTGGAAGGCCCGGCCCAACAGCTTTTGGACAGTTCGGAAGTGCAGGATGCCTATCTGGGCGGTCAGGCCGAACAGAATATCTAACAGTCTATTGGAGAAACAAAAATTTACTTTTCTGAGTAGACCCTTTGAACACTGGCATCTTGGCCCGGTGCGTCAGGAGTACGATAAACCTTACCCCTATGCTCAACCGCGGCCAAAGATTCGGCAAGATATCATGGTGTGAATGAAAAACGCCCTCCAATTGGATGGCGCTAATGTAAATTCAACCAGTTCTAGGCCGCCACTGCTGCCGGCCGGAACTTATACCC
>CAIWAX010000435.1 GCA_903910795.1 uncultured Anaerolineae bacterium | reverse complement strand
GGGACATTGAAAGAGATGATGCGTATATTCCTTTTAAATTATCTGGTGGCCTGAATTAACAGGTATATTTTACCCAACCTGTGAGATATACTCAATAGTGTTAAATCTTTAATAAAACTGTTTCATCACGTGCCCTGTGGGTCCGCGATAGCAATCTTCACCAAGGCACTTTGAGTACAATTCAGAAAGGATGAGGCGAGATGAACGAACCCATTAAACTGGATGGTAATTTACTGACCATAGAGCAGGTGCTGGAAGTAGCTTATCAGCACACACCTGTGCAACTTACGCCCGAATCACTTCAAAAAGTGGAACGGGCAGCTAACGCGGTGCGGGACCTGCTTGCGCGCGGTGAAATTGTTTATGGGGTAACGACTGGCTTCGGAGCTTTCAAAGATCGCATCATCTCACCTGACCAGGTTGAGAAATTGCAGCGTAACATCATCGTCAGCCATTCAGTTGGAGCCGGGAACCTTTTTGATATCCCAACCACGCGCGCCATCATGCTGATTCGCGCCAATACCCTGGCGCACGGCCATTCAGGCATCCGCCCAACTACTCTTCAATTTCTTCTGGAAATGCTCAACCGCGGTATCCATCCATGCATTCCGGAAAAAGGTTCGCTCGGCGCCAGCGGCGACCTTGCGCCGCTGGCCCACATGGCCCTGGTAATGATCGGGGAAGGCGAAGCGTATTACAAAGGTGAACTGATGCCAGGCCGTGAAGCTCTCCGGCGCGTTGGGCTTGAACCGGTCACACTGGCGGCCAAGGAAGGCCTGGCGTTGACAAACGGCACTTCCGTCATGTGCGCTGTGGGCGCGCTATCGGTCAGCCGCGCCGAACGTCTGAGCCGGACTGCCGATGTGGCCGGCTGCCTGAGCCTGGAGGCCCTGCACGGCACCACCCTGGCCTTTGATGAACGCATCCACGCCCTCCGCCCGCACCCCCGGCAGGTGGAATGTGCCGCCTACCTGCGTTCCCTGCTGGCAGGCAGCCAGTTCACCCGCAAACACGACCCGACCAATGTGCAGGACGCTTATACGCTGCGTTGTATTCCGCAGGTGCACGGCGCGGTGCGCGATGCTATTGCCTATGCGCACTGGGTAATTCAAATCGAATTGAACGCGGTCACCGACAACCCACTGATTTTCTTTGACGACGACACTGGCAAGGTGGACATCATCTCGGGCGGCAATTTCCACGGCGAGCCGATCGCAATCGCTATGGATTACCTGGGGATCGCACTGACCGAACTGGGCAATATATCTGAACGGCGCATCATGCGGCTGACGGATGGCGCCAGCAATTCGCACGTTTTGCCACCTTTCCTGACACGCGACGGCGGGCTGAATTCCGGGTTTATGATCACCCAATACACAGCCGCCGCTTTAGCCACCGAAAACAAAATCCTGGCGCACCCGGCCAGTGTGGATACCATCCCAACCTCCGCCAATGTGGAAGATCATGTCAGTATGGGCAACACCGCCTGTCTGAAAGCCCGCCAGATACTCGACAACGTTGAGCACATCCTGTCGATCGAGCTGATGGCCGCCGCCCAGGGTATCGATTTCAGACGTGAAGTTCACGGTCAGGAAGCCACCCTGGGCAAAGGTACCGCCCCCGTTTACAACCTGATCCGCAGCCAGGCTCCTTTTATCGCTGAAGATACAGTCATGTATCCGTATATCAACGCAGTAAAAACCCTGGTTCAATCCGGGAAACTGGACGAAGCCGTTTGTGAGGCCCTACGTACCCTGGAGATCGGATGCTAAACGCTGACCTGCTCATCCTGCATGCCAGCCAGCTTGTCACCTGCGCCAGCCCGCGCGGCCCCAAGCGTGGCTCAGCCATGCGTGAAGTCGGTCTGCTGGAAGATGGAGCAATTGCAATTTCGGGAGATAAAATCCTGGAGGTTGGATCAACAACAGATGTAACGGCGCGTTATACGGCCAAAACCTCTCTGGATGCTACCGGCAAGGTGGTTTGCCCCGGGTTTGTCGATCCACATACACATGTTGTTTATGCCGGTGATCGCGTGGCCGAATTTGAACAGCGCATCCAGGGACTTTCTTACATGGAAATCATGGCGGCTGGCGGCGGCATTGTCAGCAGCGCCCGGGCGGTCCGCGCCGCCAGTGTGGAACAATTGGTAAAGGAAACCCGCCCTCGGCTGG
Organism: uncultured Anaerolineae bacterium; assembly: GCA_903910795.1. GTDB lineage: Bacteria > Chloroflexota > Anaerolineae > Anaerolineales > Villigracilaceae > UBA5195. The sequence continues at coordinate 11,820 of CAIWAX010000435.1, read as the reverse complement.
AAAGCATGCTCCGGTTAGGAACCACCACCCTGGAGGTTAAAACCGGCTACGGTCTGGATGAAACCAATGAATTGAAACTATTGGCTGTCATTGAAAGCCTGGCAACCAGCCAGGCCTGCACGTTGGTACCCACCTTCCTGGGTGCGCACGCCGTACCCGCCGAGTACAAAACTACGCCCGAGAAATATGTACAACTCGTTATTGAAAAGATGCTGCCGCGTGCAGCAGACTGGTATGGGGAATCTCTTTTCAAGGCGCGTGGCATCCCCTTCTTTTGCGATGTGTTCTGTGAACTGAATGCCTTTAACCTGGATCAATCCCGCCGTATCCTGGAAGCCGCAGTGGCACTGGGGCTCGGGGTCAAGATCCACGCCGATGAGTTTACCCCATTGGGTGGTGTAACCCTGGCTGTTGATTTGAAGGCTGTCTCCGCAGATCACCTGGATGCAACCACTGAGGTGGAACGAGTGCGTCTTGCAAATTCAAATACAATTTGTGTGGTGCTTCCCGCAGTTAACTTTCACCTGGGCAGCGCCCATTTCGCAGACGCACGCGCCTTACTGGATGCCGGCTGCGCCCTGGCGCTTTCCACCGATATCAACCCCGGGTCGGCGCCCTGTCCTTCCATGCCTCTGGTGATGGCGATTGCTTCCCGTTACCAGCACATGCTGCCCAGCGAAACCCTGAACGCCAGCACAATCAACGCCGCACATGCCGTAGGGTTGGGTGCAAAAGTTGGTTCATTGGAACCTGGGAAACAGGCGGATGTATTACTTCTCAAAACCAGTGATTATCGCCACCTTTCCTACCGATTTGGAGAAAATCTGGTCGAAACCGTTATAAAAAACGGGGTGATCGTGCAAGAGTAGAAATCTACCCAGAGATAATACAGATTTTCGCAAGTATTTTAAAATTTAAACGTTCACATGCTCACTGCTGGTCGGTAGAAATCGGGCCGATGAACGTTTTTTCTAAGAAGCCTCCCCTATCGGCAGGGGGTCAAATTCAGGCGTTCTTGCGCTGACAATCGCGCGGTAGGTCACAGCCGCGATTACCAATGCCGAGCCAACCAGCGCCAGGGGCCCGGGTTTTTCGCCCAGCACCAGGAACACCCAGACCGGGTTCAAAATCGGTTCCAGGGTCAGGATCAGGTTGGCCTCCAACGCGCGCACGTGTTTGGCCGCGATGGAATACAGCACAAACGACAACCCAATCTGAAAAATGCCCAGGTAGAGGATGATTCCAATGCTGGGCAAACTGATACTCTCCTGAAAAATAAACGGCAGCCCAACCAGAAGACCGATGATATTGCCAATGAAAATCATATTGGCCGGGTTGTTGTCCCGCTGGCTGCGCATGACCAGGAAAACCACCGAGAAAAACATCCCGCTCAGGATTGCCAGAAAATTACCGGCCATCCCATCGAATGTCAACTTATCGCCAAAGAACAAGAACAAGCCGGTAAAGATCACCCCCATAGCGATCCAATCGGCCTTGTGGGGTCTCTCCTTAAGAAATATATATCCTAAAATCACAACATAAATGGGCGAAGCATATTGCAGAAATATGGCATTCGCGGCGGTTGTCAGCTTGGTAGCATATACGAAGGTCAACTGCGTCAGCACATAGCACACCGCGCCCAGCAATTGCAGCCGTGAGATGCGGAAATTTGGCCTACGCAGGTAAACCCAGAAAACGCACAGGGCGACCAAACTGCGGCCGCCTAAAATCGCCAGCGGCGACCAGGTAATCACCTTGATCCACAAGCCGCTGGTACTCCACAGCGTGGCCGTGATAATCAGCATTAATACTGCCTGGCGGCGGGTTCCATCAAGTTTCATTTATATCTTCCATTTCCACATGAGATGGATTGCATTTTATCCGGTTATGGATTCTAAGAGTAGGGTAATTAAAAATGGAGAGGCGCAGGCAGGCTGCACCTCTCCATTTTTAAAACCGGGAATATCACATTTCCGGGAGCTGGTAATCCTTATATTGCACGCGCAGCACCTTTTTATCGAACTTGCCGACACTGGTCTTTGGCACAGCCTCAATAAAAACAATATCATCCGGCAGGTACATCTTTGAGAATCGCTCGCGCAGATGTTCGAAAATCTCAGCCTTTGTAATGGTTTCCTTGTAATCCGGTTTGGGGACAACGCAGGCCAGCGGGCGCTCCTGCCACTTGGGATGCGGAATAGCAATCACAGCCGCCTCCAGTACCTTGGGATGACCCATGATGGCATTTTCGAGATCCTGGCTAGATATCCATTCACCGCCGCTTTTGACAAGATCCTTGGTGCGGTCGACAATCTGGACGAAGCCTTCGGTGTCAATCGTAACAACATCCCCTGTGCGGAACCAGCCATCCATGAAACATTCAGCGCTGCGCTCATCGTTATAATAGCTGCTGACGATCCAGGGGCCCCTGACTTGCAATTCGCCAAAGGCTTTGCCATCCCAGGGGATTTCCTTGCCGGATTCATCGATCGCCCGCACTTCCACACCTGGAACCGGCATACCTTGCTTGGCGCGTATGGCAAAACGTTCCGCTTCGGGTAGATCACGCTGGTAACTCTTAAGATGGCTGACCGTGCCAAGCGGCGACATCTCGGTCATACCCCAGGCATGGATGACTTCCACGTTATGTTTTTGCTTAAATCCCTCAATCATAAACTGCGGGGCAGCGGCGCCGCCCACAATCATACCGCGCAGGGTAGTCAAATCGTAATATTCTTTGTCCAGCAGCGACAACAGCCCCAGCCAGAGAGTTGGCACCCCGGCCGTCAGTGTCACTTTCTCAGCCTGAATTAATTCAGCCAGGTCGCGCGGCTGCAAATGCGGGCCCGGGAAAACCAGCTTGGAACCCAGCATGACGGTCGCAAAGGGCGTGCCCCAGGCCAACACATGGAACATTGGCACCACCGGCATAAATACATCTCTTTCGGACAGGCCGAACGAATCGGTCATGCTCAGGCCAAGGCTGTGCAAATAAATGGAGCGGTGCGAGTAGACGACACCCTTCGGGTTGCCGGTCGTGCCGGAGGTGTAACACATCGCGGCGGCATCATTTTCATTCAGGTTGGGCCAGGGATAATTGGAGCTGGAAGCGGATAATAAATCTTCGTAAGCATGCACAGGACTGAGCGTTGTGGCTTCAGGAACCTTGTCACCCATCACGACAAAGTGACGAACTGATTTGAGCAGCGGCGCCAGCTTTTCCACCACGGGCAGCAAACTTGGATCGATAAATAAGATTTCATCGTTCGCATGCGCGATGATATAAGTCAACTGGTCGGCCGGCAGGCGCAAATTAAGCGGATGCAAAACAGCCCCCATGCAGGGCACAGCAAAATACAATTCAAGATGGCGGGCATTGTTCCAGGCAAAAGTCGCCACCCGGTCGCCACGCTTCACTCCCAGTTTATCAAGCGCGTTTGCCAGGCGGGCCACCCGTTCGGTCATTTGCTCATACGTGAAGCGCTCCAACCCCGGGCCGGACTTGGTGACAATTTCCTTTTTGGGAAACAGGCGCCGCGCCCTCTCCAATAAAGGGGTGAGAGTCAGTTGGTAATCCATCATTTGCCCTTGCATAGTATTTGATCCGCCTCCTTTGCGGTTTGTAAAACAATCACGGGATTTAATCATTGTATACAAACATGGTCATAGATTCAAGACCTTCTTTTTTGGTAACTACCTATTTTCGGCCCCCTGGAAAACAGGGTTTGCATAAAAACAGTATTTTGGACTCAATAGCAGCGATTTTTTCCAAATTTCCTGCGGATTCTATCTAACTTTCACCACCAAGCATGAAAATCTATTTTAGGTCAGTTACGAGCGAAACGACAATCCAGGATTTAGTGATGTACGGTACAATCTCGAAAGATACGATTTATCAAATGTAGATTGATTCAGATACACGCTCAGGCAATCCCTTGATTTCAAAAACTGAGGCAACCCCGCAGGCTTTCCAATATGCGCCACACTACCGCATTTCTCCTCGTGCACAGCATGCACTTCGTTATTTTTATTATTTTCCTGACAGGCTGTACGCTGTCAGGTCAACAACCTGCCAACCATGCCCCGGGCGTTCCTTCAGCCATCCCTGCCAGTTTATTCCCTGCACTGCGAATTAGAAACGCCGCAACCAATCTATATCTGACTGAAAATAACGGGCTCGCGGCCCTGACATATTTCCCCGTCTCAGATTCATCCATCTGGGAAGTGGAAGACTATCGTGGCAGCCTTCGATTGATAAACCTGGGCAGCAGTAATTATCTGACCATCCAGAATCTCAAAGCACAGATTGAAATCCTCCCTATTCAACAAGCCTGGCTCAGCCCACGCTGGACTTTTGAAGGCGATCCGGTCAGCGGATCGATTGTGATCCGCAGCGTCTGGCGCACATTGCAGGTATTATTTGCCAAAAACGGCCAGGTTGGTTACGACAACGTTCCTGTTACAGAAAATTCCGCGCGCTGGTTTTTAGAATCCGCATCGGGGACCCCCATACCTGCCATCACCCCCATTCCAGCCATCAACATTCCAACCCCTGACAACCCGCCAAACAGCCGGGGGGCAAACGTTCCCTGGCTGGAATACGAGGCCGAAAACGGCCAAACAAACGCGGAGATTTTGCCGCCAGGTCGGACCTTTGGGAGCATCGCATCTGAATCCTCCGGGCGCAGCGCGGTCAAGCTGGTCTCTGCGGGCGACTATGTTCAATTTAAAACCGGCCAGCCCGCCAATTCAGTGGTTATCCGCTATGTCATCCCAGATTCAGCGGAAGGGCAGGGTCTTAACTCCACGCTCAGCCTGTATGTGGATGGCACCTTCCGGCAAAAGATTCAGTTAACCTCCCACTATGCCTGGTCCTACGGCGGCGAAGCAAACACCCTCAATACACCTTCGGCTGGCGGAGCCCATCATTTTTATGATGAAAGCCGCGCCCTGGTGGGTGTAATCCCGCAGGGAGCAACGTTGAAAGTTCAAAAAGACCCGGATGACAACGCGGAATATATCGTGTTAGACCTGCTGGATCTGGAAGAGGTTCCTCCACCCAGCTCCAAACCCGAAGGATACATATCCATTGAGGATTGCGGTGCAACTCCCAACAGCGGTTCGGATAACAGCGAAGCCATCCAGAAATGTGTTGACCAGGCAAGAAATGCCGGAGCAGGCCTGTGGATCCCGGCCGGCGCCTTTGAAAGCTCAACGCATGCTATTGATACCTCCGATGTGACCATTCAAGGCGCGGGCATGTGGTATTCCATCCTTCACGGCAGTCAGGCGCGTTTCAATTGCGTGACAAACAATTGCGTATTCAAGGATTTTTCCATCCTGGGAGAAACAGTTTCACGTCAAAACAATTCAACCGATGATGGTTTCACTGGCAGTGGGGGCACAGGTTCCTCACTGGAAAATATCTGGGTGGAACACACCAAAGCCGGTTTTTGGGTGAGCGGTGAAACGGATGGGCTGCTGATCAAAAACAGCCGCTTCCGCGATTTGTATGCAGATGGTGTCAATTTTGATAACGGCACCAGCAATTCTGTCATTGAAAATTCACACTTTCGCAATACCGGCGACGATTCTCTGGCTTCCTGGTCACCCCTCACGGATACGGTCAACACAGGCAATATTTTCAGGTACAACACTGTACAAGTTCCCTGGCGGGCAAGCTGCATTGGGATTTACGGCGGAAGGGGAACCGTAGTAGAAAACAACCTGTGTTCGGATGTGGTCACTTATACCGGTATACTGATCGCCCAAGAGTTCAATTCCAATCCATTTGAAGGATCAACGATTATAAAGAACAACTCCCTCATCCGTGCCGGGGGATCAACTGACATAGAAATTACCAATAAGTTCTTTAATGACCAGCCAGGGGCGTTAATAATCTGGGCGGCCGAAGGCGATATCAGTGGAGTGCAGGTCAGCGATCTGCTGATCGACAACCCAACCTTCTCGGGTATTGAGCTGCGGGGGAATAATTCCATCATTGCTGCTAGTTTTGATCACATCGAAATCAAGCACGCCGGTTCAAATGGCATTTACATATCCGCCAATGCCCAGGGACAGGCTTCCTTTTCTTATGTCAATATTTCAAATTCGAAGGAACAGAATATTCTTAACACAGCGCCCGCATCCAAATTTAGCCTGTCCCAGGGCGACGGAAACATCGGGTGGCCTTAATTTAAAATAAAGGTGATTTTTGTCATTTGCGCTTGGGTCAATTTCGCTCTATACTGGATTCAGGTATTCAAGTCTTGCAAACCCACAGGACCATAATAAAACCTACCAGGAGAAAAAATGAACGATCAATACCGGCAGTTGCTCAAAATCCCCACTTCGCGTCTGGATGAAATCAATGCGGTGCTGCTCGACCCGCAAACCCGCGTCATCAATGAATTTTTGGAAGTTGTGGCAAAGTACGGCACGCCTGAAGAGATCAATCGCAAACACCGCGAAGCGCGGCAGCTCGAAAACCTGCTCAAAAAAGTGCAGGCCAAAAATCCCGATCATCTCAAGGATATCAACTGGCTGATGGAACAGCGTGATAAAGGTGCTTTCATTTCCGTGGCAGATTACCGCCGGAAAGTCCTGGGGCCCAAAGCCGAAGGAATGCACTTCAAAGATGAATCGGCTGTGACGCTGGAGGTTTCGGCCCTGCAATATTTTCCATGGGTAAGGCCGATGGTTGAACACGCCATCCAGACCGGGACGCTGATTCCGGGGCGATTCATCGCCGTGCGAAAAATGAAAGAATCGGAAAATGACGGCGATCTGCCTGCCATCGTGGCGGCGCTGGATATCATGGGCTCATCCTTTGTAGAAACCCTGGACACCAAGGGCACTGACGGCTCAAATAACCATTTGAACGGCCCGGCCACCATCACGGGTTATTTTGGCGGCATCGGCCAACCGAATGACCACGCCTTAATGTGGCTGGACGAATTCTTATACTACTATACGAATTATGGCGTTCAGCATGTCCTCAATTTCAACGCCGGAACCATTCTGCTCGGTTTCATGCTCTACCGGCTGGGGGTCGATATCCAGTTCAAGATTTCGGTCTTCTTCGGAAGCGACAATCCCTACCACGCCCTATGGATTCTAACCGCCGCCAAGCTCTTCAGCCGTGATGACGGCACCTCCCCATTGGTTGGCTTCAACTGGGCCAATTCGATCAACAATGAAACGATGGAGATCAGTTCCCAGTTCCGCAAAGCGCTTGGTTTCGAAGATGTAGTGCGCTTTGAACACCACATCACCGAAACCTGGAAATCGATCGTGCGGCAACCTTACAACCGCCGGGAGGAATTAATCGAGGTGGCCGGCAAGGTGCCCAATATCGCAGCCAAGCATGAAGGTGGCGATCCGGAAACCGACTCAGCCCGCGCCCACCCCTCTGACATCCTGGATTACTTCCGGGACAAACAGGAAGTGATCGACAGCGGTGATTGGGATGCGATGCGTATCAACTTCATGGACAAGGTCCAGGCCTGCAACAATTCGGCCTGGGCGCTGACTGAAAACGGACTGTCGTTTATCGCCGCCCACAACCTGCACAAACCCACTGGGCACATGTAATTTACAAAAGACCCGGGATGGTTTATCCCGCTCCCGGGCCTTTACATGCCCCGTGGATTCGATAATACCTACTTTTTAATAACTACACGAAATTCTTTCGTTATCTGTCAATCATGCCCGAATTTAACTTTCTGACTACCCATCTTGGCTCAGTTCCCCACCCTGTCATTGGAGATCTTCCTCAACATCTCGTGGAGCTGCTGGATATCCCCGCCTGGACCCAGCACCCGCGCCGCTCCTTTCATGAAAACATGTATTCTCAGTACACACCCGGTCTTCCAGGGGTGGTTGTGGATGAGTTACGGGAAAAAGTCAGCGTGGATACCCGCACTGATTTGTCACCCGCCCTCGAACAATTCTATAATTCCTACCTGGCCGACGATCTGGATGCTTTTGCCCTTCATCCAGATTATGCGCCTGGCTTTTTTGCAATGCTGGAAAACCTGCGCGCCCAACCCGAGGGACAAAGACTTTCAACCTGGGCCAAGGGTCAGGTTACCGGGCCAATTTCCTTTGGGCTGACTGTCACCGATCAGGATCTGCGCGCGAGCCTGTACAACGAACAAATGGCAGATGTAATCATAAAAAACACCGCCATGCTGGGACGCTGGCAGGCGCGGCAGTTGCAAACCGCGCGGGAAAACACCATTATCTTCCTGGATGAACCCTATCTGGCATCTTTTGGCTCAGCCTTCATCAGTCTGAGCCGCGCCCAGGTGACAGCTTACCTGGATGAAATTTATGAAGCCATTCATGCCGAAGGCGCCCTGGGCGGTGTTCACTGTTGCGCCAACACTGATTGGGGTCTGCTTCTAGCCACCCAGGTGGATATTCTAAACCTGGATGCTTACGGCTACATTCAGAACCTGGCGCTCTACCCGCTTGAGCTGCGCGAATTTCTCGATCGCGGCGGAGCAATTTGCTGGGGGATTGTGCCAAACAACGAAAATATCCTGCAGGAAACACCCTCAGGATTGGCGGAACGCCTGCGCAACGGACTTGAGTTGATCCACAATAAAGCAGCCGCGCGCGGCATGCGGATCACAACTGATGAACTGGCTGCCCGCAGCCTGCTTGCCCCGGCCTGCGGGTTGGGCTCGACATCCGTGGAAATTGCCGGGCTCGTATTTGAGGTGCTGGCTGAAACCAGCCGTATTTTGAAAAGAGGTTGAGATGATTGTACAGGTAGTCTACTTGGAAATCCAGCCTGATAAATTGGCAGACTTTATGAACGAAGCCCAAACCAATGCCCGGGCCAGCCGGGAGGAACCAGGCGTTGTTCAGTTTGACGTGCTGCAGCAGGCAGGCGAACCGCTTAAGTTTATGCTCTATGAAGTTTACAAAGATTCAGAAGCCCTGGAAGCACACCGCCATACAACTCATTTCCAACGCTGGGCCGAAAAAGGCGTGCCTCTGCTGAGCAAGGAACGGGTAAAAGTTATTTACGAAAAATTGAGTTAAAGTATCGTTTTCAAGATAGCGGGCGCCACGCCGCTCAGATCTGTAACATCATCAAAATGCGCGCGCAGGTCCGGACTTCCCACCAGCAGGAGCGGGACAGGGTTGGCAGTATGCCGCCGGGTTGATAAGTCTTCCAGGTTGCCGTGATCGGAGGTAATCAGCAGCAAATCAGCCGGGTTCCAGGCCTCAATCAGACCTCCCAAGACCACATCAAACTGCTCCAACAGGTGCAAGGCCTCCGGCATATCCTGGCCGTGACCGGCATAATCGGTCAACCAGTACTCAAAAAAGGCAAAATCATACTTACGCGCCAAACTGGCCAGGGACGCACCCGCCACGGCCAATTGCATGACAGGTACCTCCGGCATATTCATGCGCTCGCTCCAACCCGCGGATGTGAAATCAGCAGAAATCGCGCGCCCGTTCAATAAATCGTCCAACGTAAACAATGGCAGTCCAGCTTTTGTAACTGCCAGCGGGATCGAGGAAAAAATACGCCGGCCCGATTCGATACCCTGGAAATAGCCCGGCGGGTAGGCATTCACCAGCGCGGCGGCCTTCCCGGAACGGGTCAGTTCGCCAAAAATACCGCCATCCTGCAGGTGCGCCGCAGTGGATTTATCCGGCTTTGGGCCATAATGGTAACCAATTTCAGCCGGGACATTGCGCCCGGTCAGCAATACTGCCTGGCCGGTGGCCGACTGTGGCAAACCCGATACACCCAGGCAGGCATCCAGGGCCAGCAAACTGGCACCCGGGCCATCATACCGCGCGGTGGCGGCTAACATTTTTTCGCCGCCTAATAGTTTTTGCAAATTGGGCAGTTCGGCTGCCGCAAAAGGATTGATCAACGGATCGTTAACGCCCAGGCCGACCCCATCCAGGAACATGAATAAGACTGTCATTTGTTTTTATATACCTGCATTATGGAATAATCCCGGTACTTCGTTGGGAGAGTTTCTCAAAGATAAAATACGCCGAAGGATGTTTGCCACGGTCAAGGCCATCGCTGCGCCAGACCAACTTAAAACCTTTTTTGATTTTCGCCAGATTCTCTACCGACAGACCCATGCCTGAGTCCACTCCGGTCGGCCGCAAAAAACCGTACATAAACCAGATACCGCCAGGCGCCATAATCCTTTCAAGTTCGCGTTGATAAGCGGTTTTCTCAGGTCCGGGCAGGCTGTGGTAACAGCCTAAATCCAGAGAAAAATCGAACGGGCCTGTAATGTCATCCAGACGGGTGACATCCCCAACACGCAAATCAGCCAGAATTCCTGCCATTTTCGCCTTACGACGCGCCTGTTCCACAGCAGCGGGCACAAAATCAACCCCAGTAACATTCCAACCCAGGCTCGCCAGGGTGATAATGTTCGTGCCCGTTCCGCAGCCCAAGTCGATAGCCCGGCCGGGAGTGCGGGTTTTAAGATATTCCAGCAACTCTGGCGGAGTCTGGCCGCTATCCCAGGGTGGGCGGCGAAAGTACATCAATGTATACATCAAGCGGTTGAGAAATGACATAAATCAGTTCCTGTCGGTTATACTAAACTATATTAACGTTGCGCTGTGCATAATGGGCGATTTCATCTGTCAATGACAAAAGTCATGACATTTTGTCTTTGACAATTATACAGACTTCTTTTAGAATCTAACACTCTGCCATCCTTTTAAAAATAAATTATCCTTGTTGGTTTGATATGATAACCGCAAAATATGACCACAAGGGCAAAAATATATAACACCAAATTCTTTATTGAGGAGCAGTTCTCCATGAAAGAGTACACGACCGAGCACATACGCAACATCGCTTTGGTAGCCCACGGTGGGGCTGGAAAAACGATGATGGCGGAGGCTTTTCTTCATTATACCGGCGCAACCACCCGCCTGGGCCGGATCGAGGATGGCACCACCATCTCCGACTACGATGAAGAAGAAAATCGACGTAAGATCTCCCTGTATACCAGTCTTCTGCCTGTTGAATATCACGATCACAAGATCAATTTTCTAGATGCGCCCGGCTTCACCGATTTCGTTGGTGAGGAAATATCAGCTTTAAGTGTGGCAGACGGCGCCATTATCCTGGTTGATTCGGTTGCCGGTCTGGAAGTTGGCACCGAACTGGCCTGGAACTATTGTGAAGAATTCAACCTGCCCCGTTTTTTCGTCATCAACAAGATGGATCGGGAAAATGCCAATTTCGACAAGACTTATGCCTCCATAGAAGCATTTGCCAACGCGGCCGGGAAACGTCTGGTAAAAGTTCAATTCCCCTGGGGTGAGAAGCTGGATTTCAAGGGTGTCATCGATCTGGTACATCTGAAAGCCTATACCGGCAATGATAAAACCCCCGGCGAGATCCCGGCTGAATTCAAGACCGCACTGGAGAACGCCCGCCAGACCCTGATCGAAGCCGCGGCTGAAGGCGAAGACACCCTGCTCGAAAAATACCTTGAGACCGGTGAATTGAGCGGCGAAGAACTGCTGCGCGGATTGAAGGATGTCGTCATGAAAGAAACCTTCATCCCGGTCTTTGTAGCTGCCGCCGGCCATGAAAAAGGAATTGCCCCCATCCTGGATGCTATCATCGAATTCATGCCAGCCCCGTCCGAACACCCGGATATCGTGGTGCATGGCAAAAGCGGCGATGAAAAACTTCACGAAAGCGACACCGGCCCGGCCGCCCTGTATGTCTGGAAGACTACCGCTGATCCTTTCGTGGGCAAAATGACATATTTCAAGGTCATATCTGGTGTTGTCACATCAGAT
>CAIWAX010000434.1 GCA_903910795.1 uncultured Anaerolineae bacterium | reverse complement strand
GTCAGGCGGTTCGGTCGAAGTTAAAGACTACATTGCTTCGGCCCTTTCGGGCATCATCCCGGCGGGCACATACAACCAGTCCGCCGGTACTTACAGAAGCTATCACGATTTCAAAAACTCTGGCATCTTCAATTCCACCGGCGGCACCTTTGAAGTTGCCGCAGCAGGCGCCGGCCAGGATTTCAATGCGCCCGGTACCAACCAGTTCGACAACTTCGTGATCGATAGTGGAATTTCATTCCCAGGCACCAACAACACCAATACACCCACGATCCTGGTAAGCGGCAACTGGAGCAATGGCGGCACCGTCACCCTGGCCAGTGGTTCCACGGTCACCTTCAACGGCAGCGGGGCGCAGTCCATCAGCGGCACCAGCTCGACCTTTGGTAATCTCAACTATACCGGCTCCGGCACGCTCGCCATGGGCAGCAATGCTCCCACGATCGCAGGAAACATGGGCGTAACCGGTACCGGCACAGCCACCCTGGGAGCCAACACCAGTGTGGCTGGCAACCTGACCGTTTCGAACGGCACACTGGATCTATCCACTTACACACTGACCGGGGCCTCTACCAAAACATTCACCTTGAACAGCAGCGGAACGCTGTCCATTGGCGGAACTTCCAGCTACCCGGGCAGCTTCACAACCTATACGCTGACAGCTCCTAACACTGTCAATTATTACGGCTCCGGCGCGCAGACCGTCAAGGCGTTGGCATATAACAACCTCAATCTTTCCGGCAGCGGTTCCAAAACCATCGCCACTACCACCTCGGTAACCGGCAATATGACCATCGCTGGTACCGCCCTGGCTAACCTGAACACTGGCATCACCGTACCTGTCACAGGTACTCTTACCCTGGGCGGCGTTGGCGAGCCATCCGGCACATGGGGCTCGACCACTTCCAGCGCCACGCACCAGGATAACACCTGGTTCACTGGCACCACCGGTATCCTGAACGTTGCCACAAGTAACGCAGTGGCGGTTACCACCCAGGCCGTCACAGCCATCGGCACTGCCACAGCCACCGGCAACGGCAATGTCACCAACCTGGGCTTGCCCAACCCAACCCAGCACGGCATAGTCTGGAGCAGCACCAACAACCCGCCCACACTCCTGGATAGCTCAACGACCGATGGCGCGGTCAGCGCCACCGGCGCCTTCACCAGCTCTATGATTGGCCTGACGCCCAACACACTCTATTATGTGCGCGCCTATGCCACCAATGCGGGCGGCACCAGCTATGGCAGCCTGGTCACTTTCACCACAATCGGGTTCAGCGTAACCAACGAACCCACCTATGACGGCTCGTCACACGCCGCCAGTGTTTCCGCTACAGTGCTGGGCACGATCCAGAACGTTTACTATAATGGCTCATTAACTGTACCGACTAACGCCGGAATATACGCCATGACGGTGGACTTCAACCCAAGCGACAGCACCACCTACGCTTCTGTAACGGGCGCATCAGCTGGTAACTATACAATCGACCAGGCCACACCCGTACTGACAATCACCAACACTCCGGAAACCTACAATGGGTCAATCCATACCGCGCTAGTAACTTCCGGCTCAGTGGCTGGTTCCGTCACGACGATAAAATATGGTGGCTCCAGCACCGAACCAATCGACGCCGGTACCTACGCAGTCACGGCTTCCTTCAGCTCACTGGATACCAACTATAAGACCCTCACAGATGCCTCAGTGGGTAATTTTGTGATCGACAAGGCCACACCGGTGCTAAAGGTCGACAACTCACCAGTCAGCTTTGACGGCTCGCCTCACACCGCGACAGTTTCTGCGCATGGGATAGCTGATGCAGTTGTCACCGGCTCGAGTAGCGATATCCTGTATGATGGTTCATCCACCGCGCCTTCTGCTGTGGCTACCTATGCCATAACCGCCAGCTTTACATCCACTGATACAAACTACAAGGACGTAACTGCAGCATCCGCGGGTAGTTTTGAAATCCAGGAACCTCCAACAGCGACGCCTACCGCAACGGTAACGGAAACGGCCACCATCACCGTGACCCCAACGGAAACTGAGACTGAGACTTCCACCCTCACAACCACCCCAACCGTGACAGAGACTCTGACGCCTACTCCGACCGACACGGCCACCATCACAACCACCCCAACCGTGACAGAGACTGAGACACCCACTCCGACTGACACTGCCACGATCACAGTCACTCCAACTGTGACAGAGACTCTGACGCCTACTCCGACCGACACGGCCACCATCACAACCACCCCAAGCGTGACCCAGACTTTGACGCCTACCCCGACAGATACGGCTACCATCACAACCACCCCAACGGTGACGCAGACTCTGACGCCAACTGTGACGAATACGGCTACCATCACAACCACCCCAACCGTGACCCTAACTTTGACGCCAACTGTGACGAATACGGCCACCATCACAACCACCCCGACGGTCACGCCAACCCTCACCGTTACCCCAACGGCGACACTCTCCTACCCCTCCGTCTCCTCCATCGTGCGCGCCAACTCCAGCCCCAGCAACGCCGCCAGTGTGGACTTTACCGTGACTTTCTCCGCTTCCGTCACCGGCGTGGTTAGCGCCGATTTCAGCCTGACAAAGACCGGCCTGACAGGTATCTCTGTCACCAATGTGAGCGGTTCCGGCGCAACTTACACCGTCACTGCCAGCACAGGCAGCGGTTCAGGCACTCTGCGGCTGGACCTGATCGATAACGATACGATCAAAGATCTGTCCAACAACCCGTTGGGCGGGCCAGGTTCAGGCAACGGCAGCTTCACCAGCGGCGAAGTCTACAACATTCGTACACTCGGCGCAGATGTCAACATTGGCGGCGTCGACCAGGGCGCCCTGGATATTCCCCAGAACACCTTTGGCGTCAAAAGCGTTCCAAACCTGGTCACCGGCCCGGTGGATGTCACCTCTACCGATGGAAACCCGATCTTCACCAGCCAGCGAGCCACCTCCGGCGAGAGCTACAACGAAGTCATGGGCGTGCCCACCGGCCAGCTCTCCACCGATTACTGGTTCCCGGCTTACGACCACAGCTACATCAAGAACGTCAACACCAACCCTATGCGCATGTGGGTGCTGATTGGCAACGCCAGCACCACCCAGACCGCGATTGTCAATGTTTTGATTGGCGGCGTCAAAACGGCCGACAGCCCCTTCACCATCCTGCCCGGCGGGCGCATTACCCCGCGCTGGATGGGCACCAAGGGCGGCCCGCTGGAAGTAGTTTCCACCAACGGCGTGAAGATCTTCGCCAGCGAGCGCGTCTTTACCTACCCAACCAGTTCCTTCAACGAAATTCTCGGTTTCCCTGCCAGCCAGATCACCAGCGAATACTGGTTCCCGTATTACGACAGCGTCAGCATGACCAACTCCATCCAGGTTGGCAACACCAGCTCCAGCCAGGCTGCCTTAGTCGATATCTATGTGGGCGCCGTCAAGGAAGGCAGCTACAACATTCCCGCCAACTCTTCATTACCGAGAGTTATTCCAGTGTGGTGGATGGGCCGGTGCGCGTGGTTTCCACAAATGGCGCGCCGGTGGTGGCCAGCCAGATCACCCTTTCAGGGCCGAACAATTCGTTCAATGAAGTGATGGGCTATCCCTTCAACCAGTTCACCACTGAATACTGGTACCCGGCCTACGATCATGCCTTCATCAAGAATGTCAACACCAATTTGATGCGCATGTGGGTGCTGGTCGGCAACCCGAGCACCACCCAGACCGCCACCGTCGATATCTACATCGCCGGGGTCAAAACCGCGGACAGTCCCTTCAGTATCCCGGCTGGCAGTCGGGTGACCCCGCGCTGGATGGGCGTGACGGATGGGCCGGTGCGCGTCGTTTCGACCAACGGAGTCAACATCTTCACCAGCGAGCGGGTCTTTACCTATCCGAGCAGCGTTTTCAACGAGATGATGGGCTTCCCGCTCAACCAGATGTCCAGCGAATACTGGTTCCCGTATTACGACAGTATCAACATGAGTAACGACATTTTGATCAGCAGGCCGTAATATCAATTATGACTTTACTGCAAGAAGAGCTTTTCAGCGCGGAGGGCGCAGAACACAGAGATTCTTAGCGATTCCACAGGGCACATGCTGGTAAAGAAATGGCTTATTCTTTGCGTATAACGAAGTGTATGCTGTGCATTTTAAATAAACAAACTCTGCGAGCTCCGCGTTCTATTACGATGGAAAAAGGATGGCATGGCTGACCGATCCGCGTTCAGGAAGTAACGAGACCGTCGCTCCGCGGTTAATGGTTTTTACAGCCGAGCCAATTGTGACATTTGGCGCAAATCAGTGCTTCTGGATGCCCGAGTTCAGCCGTTCTGCTTGTATAATTATGCACAAATGACACACTTCAAAAGCCTTATTTTCACCATTACGCTGGTCTGCGGGGCGCTCTTGGTCGCTTTTGTTGGGAACAAAACTGCATCTGGTACCGTCCCGCAGGCCACTCCTACCCTTGAATCTTCCCGATTGAGCCAACCCCCGACTGTCGTCGCCCCCAACCAGGCGGATAACGGCGCCCAGGCTTATTGGGGCATGTGCATGAGCTGCCATGGGGATCGGGGGCAGGGTTTGACGGAAGAGTGGCGCAATGCGGCTTTTCCACCTGGCATCCGCGACTGCTGGCAGTCTGGCTGTCACGGCAGCGACCATCCCGCCAATAGTTTTGAGCTCCCAGCGAGCGGTATCCCGGCTCTGGCGGGGCCGGGAACGCTGGCGCGCTTTTCCAACGCGCTGGAATTGAACAAGCATATCCAGACAAATATGCCTTTTTCGCGCTCCGGTTCAATCTCGAGCAAACAATCCTGGGCGCTGACCGCTTACATATTAAAGCTAAACAACGTCCAGACCGCCGGGCTGACCTATTCTGAGACAAATAGCGCCGCGCTGCCTGTGCATGACAAGCTGAATTTGCCGGAAAGTGAAATTCCCGGCGCTTTGATCCTGGCCGGTGTGCTTGGGCTGTCCATATTCGGGTTGGTATATCAGTACAGAAGGGAGCCCTCAGGCTCCATCCTCAAACCTGTCCGGCCAAACTTTTTCCAGCATTTACACCCGGCGCGTATCCCCGCGCTGCAGGCGCGCCTGCGCTACACCCTGGGGGCCGGCGGCCTGGCTATTTTCCTCACGTTCATCCTGCTTGTGACCGGGCTGCTGGAGATGGTTTATTACATCCCGACTCCGCAGCAGGCGCCCATCTCGATTCAAACCATCACAACCCTGGTGCCCTATGGCAGCCTGATCCGCAATCTGCACTTCTGGTCGGCCCAACTGCTGATGATCGTGGTCACGATCCATCTACTGCGGGTGGTGTTGACCGGTGCATACTCGCATTCTCGACGGTTTAATTATTTGCTCGGGTTGGGGTTATTTGCGCTGATCCTGCTGCTCGATTTTAGCGGTTATATGCTGCGCTGGGATGATGGCATCAAATGGGCGCTGATCGTGGGCTCCAATTTATTAAAAACCATCCCCTGGCTGGGGGCTGGTCTGTACCAGTTTGTGGTCGGCGGCAGCAGTCCGGGGGCGGCCACTTTAACGCGTTTCTTTTTCTGGCATGTTTTTGGTTTGACGCTGGCTGCCTTGCTCCTGGTTGGTTGGCACGCCTTTCGCGTGCGGCGTGATGGCGGCCTCGCGGCGCCGCCGCTTCAACGTCCCAGGGATCAGGTGATCACGCGCTTCGACCTGGTGCGCCGTGAAGTGCTGGTGATGGCAGTTTGCGGGGTGCTGCTGCTCCTTTTTGCGCTGTTTTTCTCCGCGCCGATTGGCGCGCCGTTTTCCGATACAAGCCGGCTGGCGGGTGACTCGCGGGCTCCGTGGTTCTTCTTATGGATTCAGGTTCTGCTGCCATTGGGTGACCCTTTTATCATCGGGGTGCTGATGCCTGTGTCGGTGTTCGTGGTGCTCGGTCTTCTGCCGTATGTACTGCCCAATACAAAAAGCGATGAACTGGGGCGCTGGTTCCCGGCTGGGAACCGTATCGCGCAGGTCATCGCCGTGCTCATCATGCTGACAATCTTTATCCTGACAATCCTGGGAGCCCTGCGATGAAACTGACCAACAGCAACGCTGCCCCGCGCTTTTCGCGCCGCGATTTTCTCAAGGCGGCTACCCATTTCATGTTTTGGTCAGGTGGGCTGCTTGGGCTGCTCGGCCTGGCTCGCTTTTTTAGCTACAAGCCCGCCCCCCAAACACCCAGCGAATTTGACTTGGGCGCCCTGTCCGCCTACCCGCCGGGTTCGCGGACGATCCGTCCGGATATCCCGGCTGTGATATTGAACAGCGGGGCCGGAATCACTGCCATCAGCCTGGTATGCACACACCTGGGCTGTACTGTTGAAGATAATGGCGCGGGGTTTTCCTGCCCATGCCACGGCTCACGATATGACCAGGCTGGACAGGTGATCAAAGGCCCGGCGCAGCAACCGTTAAAGGTGCTGCGGGTGGAAATCATTGAAGGAAAAACCGCCCGATTGCACCTGGATTGAGGCTTGCCGGTCCGCGATCAGCGGAAGGCGTATGGAAAATACCCACCCGCAGGGCATATATAAGTTTGGTATGGAGGCAGGATTGAAGGCAACCATAAAATGGATTGGCATTGCGCTGGGAGGCCTGTTGGGGCTGCTGATTTTGAGCGCCCTGGCGCTCTACGGCCTGGGACAGATGCGCCTGCGAAAAATTTATAAAATAGCGGGCGAAAGCGTTGCCATCCCTGTCGACGCGGCTTCCCTGAGCGAGGGCAAGCGCATTTTTCAATACCGTGGCTGTGAGGCCTGTCACGGCGAACAACTGCAAGGCCTGGTGTACATGGATAACCCCGCCATTGGGCAGGTGATCACCCCCAACCTGACCAACGGGCGCGGCGGCATCGGCGGCAGCCTCACGGATGAGGACCTGATCCGTGCCATCCGGCACGGTGTCCGCCAGGATGGCACGCCGCTCTTATTCATGCCATCCACCGAATTTTTCTATTTAAGCGATGGCGACCTTGGCAAGGTGCTGGCGTATATCCATAGTATGAAGCCGGTCGATCATGCAGTCCCGCCCAGTGCGCTGTCATTTACCGGGTTCATGGTCATGAATGTCACCAATGCCATTACTTTTCTCCCGGCCGAGCTAATCCCGCACGCTCAGCCGCGGCCTGTTGTGCCAGAACCGGGCATTACCCCGCAGTACGGCGCGTATCTATCGCTCTCTTGCATGGTCTGTCATGGAGCAGGCATGTCGGGTGGCGAGATTCCAGGTTTTCCAACAGAATGGCCGGCGCCGCCCAATCTGACATCCGGCCCAGGCGGCCGGCTGCCTGCCTGGGGGCAGGCTGGTTTTATCGAATTGATGCGCACCGGCAGCAAGCACGGACGGGCCATCGGCGCCGGCTATATGCCGTGGAAGTCTTACCGTCACATGAGCGATGACGAACTGCGCGCAGTGTATGTGGACCTGATGTCGCTGCCGCCCAGGGATTTCGGCAGCCGGTAAAATCCGGGCGCAGCATTTTCCGCGCCGGATGGATGGAAAAGATGGAAAAAACTGCCTTGACTCTGATTATGTAGTGCAATATACTATTAATATTCTACTAATATTTAAGAAATTATGCCCATCCAGCTCAATAATATTCTAGACTTTTGAGCCCAAATTAGATAGATGGAAAGAGGAGGAGTTTTGATAGAATCAAGCGCGCCAACACAAGAAGAACGCCTCATCGCTGGCCTGACTCACTTAAGTATTATGCTCTCACTCTTTATTGTCTCTTTCTGGGTGCCATGGGTGATTTGCGCGGTGGTGTATTTTGTTTTTAAGGGGCGTTCCCCTTATCTGCGTAAACAGGCCTTGCAGGCCCTGGTTTTTCAAATTGTGTGCATTGCAGTGGGGGGATTTCTAATAACACTAGGGGTACCGACGGTAGAATTATTTATTGGAGCAATTTTGATATTGATCGGTGCTTTTATTATATTGGTTGGTTGCATTTTGGGAATTGTCGCGACGGTGCAGTGCTTCAAAGGTCGTGATTATAGCTACCCTCTGATTGGGGGTTGGTTCAGTTAGGCTGATTTAGCGCATGTCAAGATTGGATATGGAGGAAAAGCAATGTCGAATCTGCCAGGTATTCCAAAAGTCAACGAATTTCCTGAAGGCTCGGGTTTTGAGCGCCCCGAGCACATGGGGTTGGAGACAGCCCAGGAATCCACAAAACAACTCTTTAACGATTGGGCGAAACAATCAGAAGTCCCCCGTCGTTCGGATGTTTCCGATGATGGGCGCGAGGTGGTCATCATCGGGGATGTGGAGAAATTTAAAGATTACAATCATGAGCAGGGTCAAAATGAATTTGGCTTCCTGGGTACCTGCGGACTGGTTTCCTGCGAAGATATTCTTAAGCAATTTGGGAAAAAAGTCACCGAAAATGACATTGTGAAATATGCCATCGACCATCATTTTTGCTGGACCGAACCTCCGCGCGGCGAGCAAGGCGGTACGACGGTGAATGATCAGGTTGCAATCCTCCAGGGGCATGGTGTCCCGGCAGCATCTGAGAGGGGCCTTTCACTGGATGACCTGGCTGCCCGGGTTGAAGCGGGCAAGGGCGTTATTACGGAAGTAAATGCTTACGTCCTGTGGGATAAAAGGCTGGCTCCGCGGTTTTACAAAGATGCAAACCACGCCATTGTCGTGACCGGCGTCCAACGGGATGCCAAAACCGGAAAAATTGATGGCTTCTTTATCAATGACAGCGGTAATTTTGATCATGGAAATGGATCCGGGCGCTTTGTGGATGCGAAGAAATTTCAAAAAATGTGGGTGGATGTCGGCGGAACCGCTGTGGTCACCCGGCAGCCTGTGCCACGTTAAAAAAAAGGAGCTCTCAAAATGTCAACATTCATATCTTTCACTGCGGCGCAAGAAAAACAAGACAATCACCCCGTGCGGGATGCCGAAATCCCGATTGAGCACACGCTTTCGATCCCGATGCCAACCTTGCGATTCAAATCGCCGGCCTACGCGGGTTTTTCTTCACCTACCACGGTCACGCCACGTGATCCAATTGTTCAAGGCGCCCCCAGGCATTGGTGGCTGTTGGATGCAGTCAGCGGCCGGCTGATCCTGTTTGCCGCCTGCCGGATTTATCCCTTTGCCGAGACAGCCTTTGCAGAATTTACCTACCCGGAAGTGACACAGGCTGCGGATGAGATGGAGGCGGACTGGGAGCGCGTCCTGCAACGGATGGAGGAGCTTGCGCCGGCCTTCTTCTCCGGCCAGGAGGCGGATGCAAAATCCAGAAAGGCCCTGGCGGACGGGCTTTCCAATAATTTCCCCGAGCCGCTTTTGGCGCAGTACCAGGCTCTGGCACCCGACTTTTTTGCCTGGCTCACTCAATAAATGAAACCAGGTTCCTCCAAACCGTCGAACCGTCCTGTCACTGCCGGAAATAACGAAAAAAACAGATATCCGCCCGTTTCGCAAGCCGCCCGGCATGCCATCGGCGCTATCATTGAACGCGCTTTCTCCGTGGATGGGGGCCGGGTCCCTGCGGAGATTGGGCCGGGGTATTTACGAATTATCAGCCAGGAAACCTGGGATCGCGCCAGCCTGGCAAGTAAGCTGGCAGCCGAAGCCGACCGCGCAGTGGAAGTTTGGGAATATCGTTACGCGCTTTCCAAAGCCCCGGCGGATTTATTGGAGAAACAACGCTGGGAATTGAAAGCGCTGGCGTATCATCGTGAAGCAGAGCAAATGCAGCATGAGGCTGAACGATTGAGGCGTTTTTTATAATTCAAGGAAAAGGTTCAAACAATGCCCCCCGATACTTACTCATTCTTCGCCCCAGATGTTGAACAAAAAACATTCCTTGAAATAGTAAGAAGAGTTTGCCAGCAAAAGAATTTTACAATCGCGGAACATATCCTGGGGCAGGAGATTGCAATACGCGTCACTCCCATGCGTGTAGGGAACCGCGTTATTTCCAAAATCAAATTGTTCTATGAAAAGTTTTTGGATAACGCCACCGGCCGGCCGCTTCCGGCCAACATCAAAATTTCCAAAAATGAGGGTTTCTTCAGTCTGGTTTTCCAGGAATTCGCGCCAGGCGATGAAGCCTGCCTGGGCGGAAACCAGCGGCAGGAAATTCGGGATGGGATTTATGCGGATTTGCATATTTCCTCAAGGTGGTTTCAGGCGCATGAATTGCTGACCCAGGCGATTCAGGATGAAAACGCTGTCCGGATTTGTTCGCGCTGTAATAGTCTACTGTTTTTTAAAGAAAATGCCTGGTGCCAACAAACCAGAACCTGCTCTACATTACCCCTCAAAGCAACTGATTCGCCACAACCAGTGGCGGTTTCCCCGGAGGGGCCCAAAAAATATTACCTGATCATAAGAGATATTGACGCCGGTTTATGGTTGGATTTACTCAATCGTTTTTTCCTGGTTTACCCGGCCATCAAGGTGGAGCCGTTGGTGGCGGCGGCCTTTATTTTCGCCGCGCGCTCTGCATCTGTCACTGTATTGTATGGTGCGGAGCGGCAACTATTGGAGGATGTTCAAAATAGACTCTGCATGGCCGGGCTGAATATCGTCCTTGAAGAAAGTGCTGAATCTATTTCCAGGCCGTCTGAAAGTGATGTTCAGGCAGCCTCCCCCCGGGTGATCTTTGAACCTGCTGTGCCAAATGGAAATTACAAAATTTTCGGGCTGGATGTGGGCGGTTCTGGTTTCCATTCCACTTATGCTTCTTACGATAAAAACCACAAACTTATTCACTCTCCCCGTCCGTTGATAATTCCCGAGCTGAAAAATGACAATTTTGGATTTATTCATAACCTCGGTCAGGCTGACGAAAGTAGGAATTCATTTGTTCATTCTTTAAAGACCTGGGTGCGATGCGTGGAGGATGAATTTGAGCCGGGTGTCATGAACCGCCAGAGTGGGAACCGGCTTATTCTGAGTTGGAGTGATGCCTGGGATGAAAATGTGCTGGGCGGCCTTCAGGCCGTGGCGGAACAAATAAATTTGCCGCTCTGGATGGTTATTCCCGCACCGATTGCCATTTTATCTTATGAGCTGGTTCAGAAAAACTACCAACCTGCTCGTTTGTCATTTGTCATTGATTGGGGCGCATCCGCTCTGCGCATCTCATTGGTCGAGTGCCAGGGCGGCCTGCCAGCGGCAGGGGTATTGTGGCAGCGCGATTTTGCCGATTTGGGTAACAATCAGATCGATCTGCTTTTAAGAAATTGGATGACGGCACGTTACCTACCGCAGGCTGAGCAGGTTGACGAGCAGCAGTTCACCAGCTTTATTGACAATTTCAAAAGAAAAATCAACAGCAATTTTGGAAATAATCAGCAAAGTGCAGCCAGCCGCTTCACCGGCCTGCCCGGTGGAGCGCTTCAGATTGAAATGAACCGCGCCGATTTCGACACCCTCATTTCAGACACCCTGACCAGGTTGAACAACGCCCTGCGACTTGCCGTCGCTGGAGCGGCCGGAGGGGATACTGTCCTGCTGGTTGGGGGCGGTTCCAAATGGTTTTTCACCCGCCCGTTGATTGTTGAAACCCTGCACCCGCGCATCATCAGAATGATCGATCAGCAGGATGCTGTCGCAAGCGGGTTGTCTACTTTTGGTTTGATCCCTTAAGAGGCGTTCATGAACAACGATAACTTTTCAATCTCGCGCAGGCCGGCCGCCGGAACGATTACCATCAATGAATTTGGCCAGGTTCTTGAAGAAGCCCTGTTATTGGCCCTGGAACGCAGATACATCAATCATTTTGATCAATTAAGTCTTCTGGATGTTAAACCGGATGACAATCTTTTCGACAATATCCGTATGCTGCGTATCAAAGAAATCACCCACTCGGCGGATTTGTCGCGCAGCCTGCATTACATCAATATGCAAAACATCCTGGGCTCTTTTCGGGATGGCGAGCATGCCCTGGTTTTCTGCGCCATGGGGGAGGAAGATAACACCCGGCTGTATCTGGGTATCAAAAAGATGGATTCAGACAGCCTCACCCTGTCCACAAAATCATTAAAGATTCTTCAAAATGGACTTTACGGGAATTACCCGGGCATCGCAGTCGAACCCTTGCGCGAAAAAGATATCGTCTCGGAACTCATGGCGCCCATTGAGAAATTCGGGTATCTGGGCAGCCTGACCGGGATTCCATCCCTGAAATTGAAGGACCAGTCACGCGAATTGTTTGTGCAGGGGCTGGAGCGGATTACGAATTCGCTGAAGGGCTGCCATTATGGCCTGGTTGTGATCGCCGAACCGATCCAGGAGCAAATGGTTGACAGTATTATCCAAAAATGCCGCGCGCTCATTTCGGAAATTCACACGCTGGTCAGTGTCGGTTTACAAAAAACGATTGGAGAGGGTACAACGAAATCCCAATTGATCGAAACGGGAACTGCGATCCAATTGGGAACGATGGTGGCGGAGTTGCTCAAATCTTTTGTCCCATTGATGCCGGTTGTCATGCCGGTCATGATGCCCGTTCTTGGTAACTTGTTGGGTCTGCAATTTTCTGTAAACAGCAGCACTTCGAATTCAGAATCCATCCAGATGATCAACAAGACGGCTGAATATTGTGAGAAGTTGTTGGAGCGCTATATCCAGCGTTTACAGCAGGGCATGAACCAGGGCTTTTGGAACTGCGGCATTTACCTGATGGCGGATGACCCGCAGATACTGCATCAAGCCCAGGCAGTTGTGCGCGGCGTGCTGTCGGGTGACGAAACCTACTTTGAGCCGATGCGCATCATTGAAATTGAAGAAAAAGATAAAGCAATTCTAAAAAACGCGCTGGCCCAGTTTGAGATCCCGCGCATCAGTTTTCCGAACCAGGCCGCGCATCCTTTGGGCGCAGCCTTTGGCAAGCTCTCCACGCCGATCCACACCGGCGAACTTTCGCTGGTGATCAATTTTCCGCACCAGGAAGTGCCGGGGATTGGCAACCGGCAGATGGCCGGCTTTGGCTTAAACCCACCCCCGTCGGATGGGTTTGTGCTGGGGAAAATTATCCACGGGCGCAATATCTTGAATAATGTGCGCTATTCTGTCCGCCCGGACGATCTTACCCGCCACACCTTTATCTGCGGCATCCCGGGCTCTGGTAAAACCAACACCTGCCTGGCGCTGTTGAAGGCTGTTTATCAAAAAAAACGGTCAGATGGCACGCCGACACCTTTTCTGGTGATTGAGCCCGCCAAGCAGGAATATCGTTCCCTGCTGGCGGATGAGTTGCTCGGAAAGGATTTGCAGGTTTTTACCCTGGGAGACGAAATGACCTCGCCATTTCGCCTGAACCCCTTTGAGTTCGTTAAAAATTATCCATTGCTGACCCATATCGACCTGTTGAAAGCGGTCTTTAATGCCAGTTTTCCAATGTATGCCTCCATGCCGTATATCCTGGAAGAGGCCATCATGGATATTTATGTTAACCGGGGCTGGGATTTATCCACCTCCAGCAACCATTACCTGAAGGATGCCTCCGAAGATTATTCTTTGTATTTGCCGACCCTGCAGGACCTCTACGATCAAATTGATGTGGTGGTGGAGCGCAAGCAATACGCGCAGGAATTGACCATGGATATTTCTGCCGCCTTGAAGGCTAGAATCAAAAGCCTGCTGGTGGGGGGCAAGGGCTTGATGTTGAACTGTCCAAAGTCATACCCGCTCGCCTCGCTGCTGGAAAAAAATACGGTTTTGGAGCTGAAAAACGTTGGCGACGATGGCGAAAAGGCCTTCCTGATGGCGCTTTTGTTTATCAATCTATACGAATATTGTGAAACAACCCGCCAGCCGCTGACCGGTTTGCAGCATTTGACGCTGATTGAGGAAGCCCACCGCCTGTTGAAGAATATCCCGCCCTCCATCAGCGCCGAAAGCGCCAATCCGCGCGGGAAGGCTGTCGAAATGTTCACGGACATCCTCTCCGAGATTCGTTCGTATGGGGAAGGTTTCATCGTTGTCGATCAGGTGCCATCCAAGTTAACCCCGGACGTGATCAAGAATACCAACCTGAAGATTTTGCACCGCCTGGTGGCCTCGGACGACCGCCAATCTGTTGGCGAAACCATGGGGTTAACCCTCGAGCAAAAGGAATATTTATTGCATTTGAGGGTTGGCCAGGCGGTAATCCATGACGAATCATTGGATGTGCCGATCCTGCTGCAGGTCAACCATGTCAAAGATAATCTGCAAATGGAATTTAATCAACTCCCGGGTTCCCGGAAAGTCCATGAAAAAATGGCATCTTACCGGCTGGGGGTACGCGCTATCTTCCGGCGTTTCCCTGCCTGTTCAGGTTGTCAGGAACCCTGCACGTTTTTCACAAATATCAATGTGCCTTCTGAGGCTGACACCAGATCATTTCATGAATGGCTGAACCTGGTGCTGGTGGCCGATCTCGAGACGATCAACAGCCATTGGAAATTAAACATGGCGCGCTTGAAAGATTCCATGAATGTAAGCCACCATGGCTCTCCCATTAACGATGGCGAAATTTATTGTCATTTTGCGCAGCTTGCCCACCAGGTTCTGAAAACGCGGCTCGAATTTTACCAGGGCGGGCGGGGCGGCCATCGCTCCTTGATCAAGCTTGAATTTTGTTTGGCCGATCTTTTTTCAAACCTGCTCTTAAAACAAAACACCGAGAACGCAGAAGCCAGCATTCAACGGTTCAGGCTGGAATATTACGGGGAAGTCTCCTTGAAGCCCCGCAATCTGGAGCCGGGTTGTCAATTATGTAAAAAACGCTGTTTTTACGGCTATCTGGTGCAATCCAACCTGGCTGAATACGCAAACCGGCTGTCTGAAAGGTTGAAAATCGCCTCTGACAAACCGGGTTTTACCAATAATGTGCAAGCCCTGCAGGAGACCCTGAGCATCTTCACCCGGGAGATGCTGCCTGGCGTTGGCGAAGAACATCTGCATGACCTGTCCTATTGTTTCTTCTCCAACTCAGGTGTTGATCGCATGGATATCTTGCGAAAATTGCAAAACTAATCTCCAGCGCCCATCTGGCGATGCTCTTCTGGAAAACTGTGGAGCTAAAACTTTTCAACACGAAGGACAGCAGGTACACAATCGCCCCGTTTTTCCTTCGCGGCCACTTGTGTCCAGTGTGTTTAAAGTGATTTTTCAAAAAAGGAGAAACGCCATGTTTTGTCAATCGTGTGGAACCAAAAACCCTGAAAATGGAAGCTATTGTATCAATTGTGGACAGTCTTTGATTGGGCTGAGTCAAAACCCCATCTCCGGAACTCTGAGCGCGTCCCCGCTGGGCTATTCCACTTTTCCAATTCCGAATCATTACGCGGGTTTCTTGAAAAGGGTCGGCGCAAGTCTAATAGACACCGTCATCATGGTGGTGGGGGGGGCCATCATAGGCGGCATATTTGGCTTTTTCCTCGGAATGCTGATGACCCTGGCGGGTATCTCCGTATCGACAATCAACTCGACGGCCACCATCCTGGGCTATATACTCGGCATCATTTTGAATTGGCTTTATTTCGCAATCATGGAGTCATCTTCGCGGCAGGCCAGTTTGGGGAAGATGGCTTTGGGGATCATCGTGACGGATATGAATGGCCAGCGGATCGGTTTCGGAAGGGCCACCGCCAGGTTTTTTGTGAAGACTTTTGTATCGGGCGGGCTGACCCTCGGGATCGGATATCTCATGGCGGCCTTTACGCAAAAGACCCAGACCTTCCATGACAAGGTGGCACGTACTCTCGTGTTGAATAAATAACGCCGATCATTATGGTTCGCGCCGGGATAAATCCC
>CAIWAX010000433.1 GCA_903910795.1 uncultured Anaerolineae bacterium | reverse complement strand
GGGTTTCTGCTAAAAAGCATCCACCCCGTGGGTAGATACGATTTTTTAAGCATTTCTTGGTGCCCTAAGCCCACATGCTTGTGGTGGGTTGCGACTTCGCGGTGAAATTTTTAATCTTTGTTCGGCCGCAAAATCTTTCAAAATGCGGAGTAATACTTTTACAGGCCCTAACCGATACAAAAGTCACCTACAGTTTTGCGTTATACCCACCCCGTGAGCAGTTACCAATTCTTTTTCTTAATGTCTATAATCAGGTGCAACGCACTTTCACGCTGGCGAGAGCTGCTCATCTTCAAGCCGCCTGGCCTGGCCTGGTGCTGGCGCAATTGGAAAGTGCGTTGCACCTCTTATGGCAGGGAAAGCTTCTTTCCCGTCAGCAGTTACGAGCTTTTTTTGATTGAGTCGCGGGCACGCAGCAGCCAGATGCGGGTTTGCATGGCGAGGGCGGCCATGCTGGTATCCAGAATCACATCCTGCAGCAGCGGATCACGCCCGGGGACAAAGGCCTGGTGAAACTCGTCCAGTACGGCATAAGCGGCGCAGGCCAGCAGCGCATACTTCAGCGCCTGGCGCGGCTCGTACACCTGCCTGAAGGAACGCAGGCAGGCCAGGCCAAGCATGGCGTACCAGAAGACATGCCCGAATTTGAGCCAGCCCCAGTAGTCCAGCAGCGGGATCGGTTTCAGTTCGTGGAAGTCTGGCAAGTCTGGCAGCTTGAATGGTTTGGGGACGGGTGTGGCAGCCGGCTTTTTGGTGGGTGTCGGGCCCACGGTGGCTGACGGGCCAGGTGTGGCCGGAGGCCGGGTAGGGGTTATGGTGGGCGTCAGGGTCGGGGTGCGCGTGGGGCGCGGGGTGGCCGTCAGCGTGGCTGTTTCCGTGGGGGTGGCGGTCTGGGTGGGAATGCCCGATAACTGGTGCGCGGACAGGTCGATGTGTTCGCCAAGCACGCTCATCTGTTCGCCAGGCACGCTGGAGAAGCCAAAGATGATCAACATGACCAACGTTGGCAGACCCCAGCGGTTGAGCCAGGCGGCAGGTGTGAGTTTTGGTTGTAGGAAGGCCATGATTGACGAGGTAAACCCCGGCCATTATACCCGATGCAGCCCCGCCATAGCCTTCTCCGCCGCCTCGATCGTGGCGCTGATGATGGCTTCATCGTGCTGGGTGGAGAGGAACCCGGCCTCGAACTGCGAGGGCGCCAGGTATACGCCGTTTTCCAGCATCTTCATGAAGAATTTGCCAAAGCGCGCCGTGTCAGCCAGCTTGACCGTGCCCCAGTTGCTTGGCTCGCTTTCGCTGAAGAAGGTTGTGAACATCGTCCCGACCCGCGTCTGGCGCACGGGCACGCCGGCTTTCCGCGCGGCGGCGGCCAGGCCGTTCTCCAACTGGCGCGCGCGCGCCTCCAGGTTTTCCCAGACTTGCGGGTCGCGGATCAGGCCCAGGGCGGCGATCCCGGCGCTCATCGCCAGCGGATTGCCCGAAAGCGTCCCGGCCTGGTACATCGGCCCGAGCGGCGCAACCATCTGCATGAACTCACGTTTGCCGCCGTAGGCGCCGACCGGCAGCCCGCCGCCGATCACCTTGCCCAGCGTGGTCAAGTCGGGCTGGATATTGTAGAGCGTCTGCGCCCCGCCCGGATGCACGCGGAAACCGGTCATGACTTCATCGAAGATCAGCAGCGCGCCGTGTTCGTGTGTCAACCGGCGCAGCCCGGCCAGGAAGCCCGGCGCCGGGGGCACCACGCCCATGTTGCCCGCCACCGGTTCAACGATCAGCGCCGCGATCTGGCCGGGGTTGGCCTTAAACAGCGCTTCCACCGAATCGAGATCGTTGTAGATCGCCACCAGCGTATCGGCGGCGGTGGCGCTGGTCACACCCGGGCTGTCGGGCAGCCCCAGGGTCGCCACGCCCGAACCGGCCTGCACCAGCAGCATATCCGCGTGGCCGTGGTAGCAGCCCTCGAACTTGATGATGCGGTCGCGTTTCGTGCAGGCGCGCGCCAGGCGCAGGGCGCTCATGGTGGCTTCGGTGCCGCTGTTGACAAAGCGCAGCATCTCGAGGTTGGGCATGAATTCCATCACGAGTTGGGCGAGTTCCACTTCCAGCGGGCTGGGCGCGCCAAACGAGCTGCCCTTCAGGGCCGTCTGCTGGATGGCTTCGACTACCTGTGGATGGGCGTGCCCGGTGATGAGCGGGCCCCACGACAGCACATAGTCGATGTAGCGGTTGCCGTCCACATCGTACAGGTAGGGGCCCTGGCCGCGTTCGATGAAGAGCGGCTGCCCGCCCACCGCCTTGAAGGCGCGCACCGGTGAGTTCACCCCGCCGGGGAAGATTTTCTGGGCTTCTTCAAACAGCGTGATCGATTTTTGAATGTTCATGGGTTTTCCTTTGTCTGTTATTTCATATCCCGACGGTGTGTAGGCGCGCTGCGCGCTAAAGGTAGGGGCGCAGCGCGCTGCGCCCCTACCTTTCATAATTACTTCTTCCAGGTCTGCAGCATAGCCTAACATTTCACGGCGCTGCGCCCCTGCCCTTCATAATTACGCCACCTTCTCCGCTGCCAGTTGGCCGGAGTGGATGCAGTCCGGGATGCCGATGCCGCGATAGGCGTTACCGGCCAGCGCCAGCCCGGGGTGCTGCTCCAGCGCGGCATCGATCTGCGCCAGCCGCTCGGGATGGCCCAGGTTGTACTGCGGCATGGCCTTTTCCCACATAAAGACGCGCGAAACCAGCGGTTCGGCCTGGATGCCCAGGCTCAGCGCCAGTTCTTCGCGTGCCAGCGCCCGTAGAGACGTTGCACGCAACGTCTCGGTCTGCGAGGTTTCCACAACCGATTCCTGCCCGGCCCGCCCGACAAAGACGCGGATCAGGGCATAACCCTGCGGGGCGCGGTGCGGGAACTTGGTGGAGGTGAAGGTCGCGGCCAGCGCGCGGCGCCCTTCGCTGCGTGGAATGACGTAGCCGTAGCCGTTCAGCGGGTGGGGCAGGTCGGTCTGGCGATAGGCCAGCGTGACTGTCGCGGTCGAGGCGTAAGGGATGCCGCGCAGCCTCTCCGCCAGGGCTGGATCCAGGCCTTTCAACAGTTCCGCGCTGGCATAGGCCGGCGCGGCCAGAATGACGGCGTCCGCGTTAAGGCTCTCGCCCGAAGCCAGACCCACGATCCACTTGCTGTCCAGCAGGCGGTCCAGAAATTTGACGGCTGTATTCAGCCGCAGATCCACGCCGCTGGTAGTGAGACTCTCAATTAATTTTTCGACGATCTCGATCAATCCGCTGGTGGGGGTCAGAAAGGCCGAGCGCGAACCCTGGGCGGCCTGCCCGCTGGCGGCGCTCTTGCGGCGCATCTCCAGCGCCCCGCGCGCCAGCGAGCCGTACTTCAGCTCCAGGTCGCGCAGGTAAGGGAAGGTGCTGGCCAGGCTGAGCTGGTCGCCATCCCCGGCGTAGATGCCCGACATGAGCGGCTCGATCAGGTTCTCATAGGCTTCGCGCCCCAGGCGGCGTGAGACAAAGCTGCCCAGTGATTCATCCGTGTAGCCCGCGGCGCTGCGTACCGGCAGCAGGAAATCCAGCCCCATGCGCGCCTTGCCCGGCCAGGAAACCAACCCACTCTGCAGGATGGCCTGCACGTTGGTGGGAATCATCATCGCCAGTCCATCCGGCAGCGGCAGCAGCCGGTCATTATGCAAAACAAAGGTGCTTTTGTTGGCCGGATTGGTGCCGTGCAGGCGTTCACCCAGCCCGAGTTCCTTGCACAGCGCCACGGCCCAGGGCTTGGTAGCCAGGAAGGTATCCGGCCCGCCCTCGATGATGAACCGCGCCTCTTCGGGCGCCAGCCCGTGGGCATCTTCGATGGGCACGCGTTCGGTGGCGATTTTGCCGCCCCAGCGCGGCCCGGCTTCCAACAGGCTGATGCTGGCCTGCGGGTCTTTTTTGCGGGCGTAAAAGGCGGCTGACAGACCGCTGATCCCGCCGCCCACAATCACAATTTTTTTCACAGCCATACTGAACTTATGGGTACTTTCCATTGCATTTCCTTTGCTTTTTCACGTACCAGACCAGCCAGCCCGGCGATCATCTGCGGGGCGGTGTTGAGCATCTCGATCCGTTCCAGCCGCACGCCCAGCGCCGCGGCCTGTTTTTTGAAAACCACATCCACGTCATACAGCACTTCAACGTGTTCACATACAAAACCGATGGGCGCCAGCAGGATATTCTTGCGGCCTTCGGCGGCGTATTTTGCGATCAAGCTGCCCGCGTCCGGGCCCAGCCAGGGCTCGTTGGAGATGGCCGCCGATTGGAAGGCGAAGGTGTACTCCCGCCCGGGCAGAAGTTCGGCCAGCGCGGCCACTGTGGCGCGCAGTTGCGCGGGGTAGGGATCGCCCCAGGTCAGGATGCGCTCGGGCAGGCTGTGGGCGCTGAAGATGACCGGCACACCGGCGCGTTCGTCGGCCGGGAAGCGCTCGAGCGCCGCGCGCACATTCGCTGCCAGAGCCTCCAGATACCCCGGCAGCAGGTTCCAGCTTTCGACCGGCGCGACCTGGATCGACGATCCGGCTTCCTGCAGGCGTTTGTAGTAGGCGCCGATGCTCAGGCGCGAGTAATGCGGGGCCATCACCAGCCCAACCGCCCGCTCGATCCCGGCTGCCGACATATCCGCCAACGTGTCCTTAATGAAGGGTTTCCAGTGGCGCATGCCCACATACACGCTGAAACCCAGCCCGCCCGCGTCCAGCGCGGTTTGCAGGGCCGCGGCCTGGGCCTCGCTGCGTTCGCGGATCGGTGAGCGCCCGCCGATTTCGCGGTAGCGTTCGCGCACTTCGTGGATGATCTCCGGCGAGGTCGGGCGGTAGCCGCGCACATCCATCAGGTAAGGTTCAACATCTTCCAGGCTGTTGGGGCCGCCGTAGGCCATTACTAGAACTCCGATCATAGGTGGGGTGCTCTCCATTTCTTGATGATGTCCGCAAAGGGTGGCTGGATTTTGCGCGGTTGGGCCGGGTACCAGCCCAGCCGCGCCCGCAGGCTTTGTTCTTTGAATTCGGTGGCGCCCCACATCAGCGAAGCGCCGAAGGCGCCCAGCAGCGCCGCAGCCCAATCGTTGGGGAGGAGCAGCGCGCCCACGATCAGCAGCGCGCCCAGCGCCAGGATGTACGGCCACCACAGCAGCCCGAAATAACGTTCGCCGCGGATGACCCACACGAACCCGAGTCCGATGATGAAAAGTGTGGCGATGCCAAGGATGATGCCGGTGAAGTTCATAGGTTACTTATCCTGAGACGTTTGTCATCGCGAGCCGTTGGTAATCTTCCAACGGCGTGGCGATCTCCTAACATTTGGGGAGATTGCCGCGCTCGCTGGAAAACGCTCGCTGGAAATGACAGGATCAGTTCTGTTTCAACACATCCAGCGACGTGGCTGCCGGGCATTCCTTCAAAATCCGCGCGTGGCGCGGATTTTGCGGGTTGGCCGGGGCGTGACCGATGCGGATGCGCCTGGCCTGGCGCGCCAGCTCGAGCGCGTCCCATAACACAGTCATGCCCAGGATGCCGAGCGCGATGGAAAGCGGCTGTGAGGCCGAAACCAGCGAACCGGCTTCCAGCGCCAGCCCGAGCAGGATGAAGACCAGCGCCGGGGGCCACAGCCGGGCAGAGATAAACTCGACCCGGCGCACGGCCACATGCCCCAGCCACACGCCAAAGAAAGTCGCCGCGGCGGCCGCCAGCCCGCTCCAGTTCATGCCAATCCGGCCCGTTCGGGGGCGGCTGAAAATTCGTGCACCATCTCCACCACCGCGCGCACATTTTCCACGGGCGTGTTCTGCAGGATGCCATGACCCAGGTTAAAGATGTGGCCGGGGCGTCCCTCCGCGCGCCGCAGAATATCCCGCACGGCGGCTTTGAGCACCGGCAGCGGCGCGAACAGCAGCGCCGGGTCCAGGTTGCCCTGCACGGCGCGGTCATAGCCGATCAGCTTCCAGCCGTCATCCAGCGGCAGGCGCCAGTCCAGACCCAACACCGTGCCACCGGCGCGTTTCATGGCGGGCAGCAGGGTGGTGGTGTTCGTGCCAAAGTGGATGACCGGTATGCCAGTCATCTCCACGGCCTGCAGCAGCCTGTGCGAGTAGGGCAGCACGTAATCTTCATAATCCGCCGGGCTGAGCGCGCCGACCCACGAGTCAAAGACCTGCACGGCCTGCGCCCCGGCTGCGATCTGCGCCAGCAGGTATTCGCTCAGTACCACCACCAGCTTTTCCATCAGCGCGTGCCAGGCTTGCGGGTCGCTGTACATCAACTGCTTGACCTTCAGAAAATCGCGCGATGAGCCGCCTTCCACCAGGTAGGCCGCCACCGTGAAAGGCGCGCCGCAGAAGCCGATCAGCGGGATGTCGGTCAGTTCGGCGCGCAGCAGCTTGATGGCTTCCAGCACATAGCCCAGGTCGGTTTCGGGATGCACCGGGCGCAGGGCCTGCACGTCCGCCATGTTGCGGACGGGCTTGGCAAGTATAGGACCTTCGCCTTTGGCGAACTCCAACCCCACGCCCAGCGGGATGGCTGGCAGCAGGATGTCGGCGAACAGGATGGCGGCATCCACGCCCAGGGCGCGCACCGGCTGCAGGGTCACTTCGGCGGCCAGTTCGGGGTGGTAGCAAATTTCGAGCAGTGAGTAATGCTCGCGGATGGCGCGGTATTCGGGCATGTAGCGGCCCGCCTGGCGCATGAACCAGACCGGCGTGGCGTCGACTGGCAGGCGCTGGGCGGCGCGCAGGAAGCGGCTGTTTATTTCCATAAGGCCAGGGTCTCCTCGGCCGGGTGGTAGATGGCCGTGTGTAAGGGTGTGTCGCGCAGGGTGTAGCGCCGCGCTTCGGTATCGCGCAGCTCGTTGACCAGCTCCGAGAAGCGCGGCAGGTCGTCTGTCTCGTATACCACCACAAACTCCTGGTTCTGCAGGCCAAAGGAATACAGCAGCAGTTGGCTGATGTCATCGTACTGCTTGCCGATGCGGATGTGTTCATTCATCATGCCCTGGCGCGCCTCGCGGCTCATCAGGTACCAATCGATGGTCTTGCTGAACGGATAGATGATCAGGTAGGGTTGGCGCGTCTCGGCAAAGGGGTCGATCTCCTGTTTGGAGCGCGCCCGGGAATACTGCGACGGGCGCGTGAAGCCCCACAGCGTTTCCTTTACTTCCAGCAGGTGCCGGAAGGGGGCCAGCGCCGCCGCGAACTTCTCGAAAAAGACGGCCGCGGCTTGCTTTTCATCCGCCAGCACAGCCGACCAGATCAGCAGGTCAAGGCCGCTTTCGGTGGTCTGATAGATATCGGTTTTGCCAGCCGTGGCGCGCAGACCGGCCAGAAATTCGCGCTGGAATTCGGCGCGCTGCGCGCTGGTCTGCGCCCAATAGGCGTCTTTGAAGGCCAGCAGGGCGTAGTGGTTCAGGTTGCGGTGGGTCAGTTCTTCAGCGTTGTCCATCTTCAGGCCACCTGGGGTTGGTAGGCGCAGGCCGGGTCGGTTTCCAGATAGTCGCCGGTCACGCCGTAGGCGCGTCCGCGCTGCCCGCCGCACACATCCTTGTATTCGCAGATGCCGCAGCGGCCCTTGAGCTTGCTGCTGTCGCGCAGGTCGCGGAACAACTGCGAGTTGCGGTAGACAGCCACCACGTCATCCGTGCGCACGTTGCCAGCCGTGACCGGCAGAAAGCCGGAGGGCTGGATTTCGCCGATGTGCGAGATGAACAGGAAGCCGTTGCCGTCGTTGACGCCGCGCGTCGGGCGGTTCAGGCCGTCTGCATACTGGAAGCCCGCGCCCTGGAAGGTGACCTCCTGCCCGGCGCCCTGCTCGGCGCGTTTGCGCTGGATAGCCACGCGCCGGTACATCTGCGCGGCGGTGGATTTGATGTCGAAGGGCGCGTTTTTGGACAGGTCGTACAGCCAGTTGAAGACTTTCTCGTGCTGTTCGGGGCTGATCATGCTGCTGGCCTGCGCGCGCCCGGTCGGCACCAGGAAGAACAGCGACCACTGCACCGCGCCGACTTCCTGGATGAAGGGCACCATCTGATCCAGGATGTCGACATTGTGTTTGGCGACGGTGGTGTTGACCTGCACACTCATGCCGATTTGCTGGGCGCGGTGCAGGATGTCCATGGTGCGCTGCCAGGAGCCTTCCACCTGCCGGAAGGCGTCGTGGATTGCGGGGGTGGGCGCGTCCAGGCTGAGGGCGATGCGCTTGACGCCGGCGTCGCGCACCTGTTCGAGGCGTTCGATGGTCGGCAGGGCCGTGGCGGTCGGGGTCAGTGAGCAGCGCAGGCCCTTGCCGTTGGCGTAGGCGATCAGTTCGTGCAGGTCTTTGCGCATCATCGGGTCGCCGCCGGTGAAGATCAGGATCGGTTGGTTGCCAAACTCGGCGATGCGGTCGATCAGCGCCAGGGCCTCGGCGTGGTTCAGCTCATGCGGGTCGGGGGTGTGCATGGCGTTGGCGCGGCAGTGCACGCAGGCATAGGCGCAGGCGCGTGTGACTTCCCAGGCGATGGTGAAGGGCGCCATGTTGAAGTCGGCATGCAGCATGTGATCGTTGTGCAGGCCGCGCTCGGCTGCCGCGCGTCCGCTCAGGTGGGGGGAAACAGTTGTCATTCTCATCATCTCCAGTAAATAGTTTGGCTCGTAATTTTGATTCGCAAATGCGCGCAGGTCTCAATAGGGGCGCAGCGCCGCTGCGCTCCTACTATGATCTATCCAAACCAGCAGAAAAACCGGTCTTACGCTTTCAGCCACCTGGCCGCATCCAGGGCGTGATAGGTCAGGATCAGGTCGGCGCCGGCGCGCTTCA
Source organism: uncultured Anaerolineae bacterium (assembly GCA_903910795.1). Classification (GTDB taxonomy): domain Bacteria; phylum Chloroflexota; class Anaerolineae; order Anaerolineales; family Villigracilaceae; genus UBA5195. The sequence goes on along the minus strand of CAIWAX010000433.1, from coordinate 1,337 downwards.
TACCGGTCAGAGTCTCCAGCGTGACTTTGGCTTCATCGATCCAGCCGTTGGCGGCCGCGGCCTTGATCATGGCGTACTCGCCGCTGACGTTATAGGCCGCCAGGGGCAGTTGCGGGAAGGCTTCCTTGACCGCGCGGATCACATCCAGATAGGCCAGGGCCGGCTTGACCATCAACATATCCGCGCCCTGCTGCACATCCAGCGCGGCCTCGCGCAAGGCCTCGCGCAGGTTGGCCGGATCCATCTGGTGACTCTTGCGGTCGCCAAACTTGGGCGCGCCGCCAGCCGCCTCGCGGAACGGGCCGTAAAAAGCCGAGGCATACTTGACGGCGTAAGACAGCACCGGCAGATGCTCATAGCCGCTGGCATCCAGCGCGCCGCGCAGGGCCGCCACCATGCCATCCAGCATACCGCTGGGCGCGACGATGTCCGCGCCCGCCTGGGCGTGCGAAACGGCCACCTTTGCCAGCACCTCCAGCGTCTCATCGTTCAAAACATAGCCTTCGGGCAAACCGGCATGATAATGTGCGCCGGTGTTCAAAATGCCGCAATGCCCGTGATCGGTGTATTCGCATAGACATACATCGGTTATCACCACCATCTCAGGTATTTCCTTCTTAATGGCGAGGATGGCCTGCTGGACGATGCCATGCTCGGCGAAGTTCTCCAGCCCGATGGGGTCCTTGGCGGCTGGCAGCCCAAACAGGATCACAGCCGGCACGCCCAGCTTGAGCGCGCTTTCGGCCTCGCGCACGGCCTCATCCACCGAGAGCTGGAAGACGCCCGGCATGGAGCTGATCTCGTTTTTACCCTGGCCATGGCGCACAAACATGGGGTAGATAAAATCGCGCGCGTTCAACTCTGTCTCGCGCAGCATGGCGCGCAGGGCGGGTGTGGCGCGCAGCCGCCGTGGCCGTTCGGTCAGGGCGGCTGCGGTTGTGCGGGTGTTTTCTTTTTCCATCAACATGGGCTACCTCGTAAAAAAAATAAAATTTACCGCGAAGACGCGAAGAACGCGAAGTTTAAATATGGCGTTCTCAAGAACGCAGTTTTTTTTAAATTTACCGCCGAGCGCGCCAAGACCGCAGAGAAAATCTTAAAAAACTCAGCGTTCTCGTGCGTTCTCTGCGGTGAAAAGGTTTGCGCCGCTATTTGAACAAGTTGTCAAGCGTTCTTGAGAACGCCATGGAAGTTTAAAGCCTTTCTTTGCGCTCTTTGCGCCTTAGGGCTTGTAAAAGAATAACTTCGCAGATTCCATTCTTAAGATTTGTATCAACAACAATTTCGGAAAGGCTTTTCCACCAAAAACAACCCAATTTACCGCCAAGGCTCAAAGT
>CAIWAX010000432.1 GCA_903910795.1 uncultured Anaerolineae bacterium | reverse complement strand
GGGGAGTTTTTGACTGGTCATTTGGACAGGTTGTGATTCATTATTTCTCCTTCTACTGGATTGGAGAAATATGTTTAGCGGGAAACGGGGCTGCTTTCAACCCGCTCTGGCGGGTCAGGCCGATCATGACAGCCAGCAAACTCAATGCCAGGAAAAAGAGCCCGAACACGGTATGTGGATCGTTTGAGAGGACAAAAATGGTGATCACTGCCATGATCGATACTACCAAACCTTTCCACCAGCGCGAGCCCCAGACCAGGAACCCGGCGGTGATGATCCCGAACCACAAGAAGCCAGCGGCAGAAGCCCACCCATCACCCGTGAAGAAGAGGATGGCGGCAGCATAAGCCAGTGCCATCAACCCCCACCACCAGTTTCGACGGCGCACGAACAGGACCAGCCCAATTCCGATGGTTGTGAGAACCCAGCCCAGGGCGGCCAGTCCCTGTAAAATATCCCTGCTTCCAGACGTTTTTTCGGCACGGGCCTCGATCCCTAAAAGCATGCCGCGTTCCATGACAAAGTGCATCCAATCATAAGAAAATGCGCTCACGACCTGGGCTGCTGGAGATGCAGGGGCCGCATAAGTGCGGGTGACAATCCGCGAGGTTTGGGAATCCAACGGCAGCACGCTAATGCCGCCCCAAAGGAAAATAATTTTGCCCGGTTCATACATCAGGACGGGCCAGAAAGAGCTCTGCCCGTAGACTGCCCCGCCAGCGCCATTGACCCTGTCACCCTGCTGGCGGCTCTGCCATTCTGGATGGATTTCATTCGAGTTGTGGATATCGGCCAGAACCAGGTTCTCGAGCCAGTCATTGCTGTAAAAACCGGCCCGCTCCTGGCCAAGCTGCACCACCCATTTCCAAACTTCCGCTGCCGGCGCATTGATGGTGATCCCGCGAGTCGAGGTGATGACCTGCCCACTCACGGCCGTGTCGACTTCCAGTGTCATATTTAAATCACTGTCGCTCATGCCCCAGCGATTCATCCAAGGGTGTAAAACAGTCATGTAAAGAATGCCAAACACGGCCGTGATGGCGAGGATGGACCACCAGTTGAATAATCTCGAAGAAATGTTTTTCATTTTACAAACTCCAATTGTCAGGATTTTTTTACAACCTTATGATAAGTTTTACTTAACCAAAACTCCCCCATCTCTGGGGGAGTTATTAACTGGTCAACCGGACAGTGTTTCACCAACTTTGGCCAAAACCTGCCGGGGTGATGGACTGTATACGCCCGCGCATTTAGCAGCGTTCCTGCCAGGTCACGCACCGATTGGCGCATGGCACATATTCATTCTGCCCACAAACGATGGTAGAAGTATGAACCGTAATTTGGGTTATCGTGCGATCTTGTTCGTGTTCATCTTCGTCTTTTTACATAGATGAAACTCACTCAAATGAGTCGCATTGATGAGCGTTGCCCTGCACTTGTCCGGTGCACCCAATCAAGATCGCAGGCGATCTTTTATCCCGAAAGGATATGGCCATACCTGAGGACGCGATGTTACCCACTGAACAATTGATGCTTCGTCTGGTCTATCCCGACGCTGGTTGGGTGCGTCCGAAAATTATCGCTAGTAGCAGAAACGCAATAGGAGACACCATAGCGTAGCCAATGATCCCAATATTCCGGACATTGAGCCAATAGTCAACGTTCATAATTGCCAGCGGTACACCGAGCAACCCCACAAGACTCAAACCGCCAGCCACAATCATGATGAGCCGCGCCGTTTTCTCAAGCCTGCCTTCCTTGAATACAGGCGCAGCAAGGAGCATTGAAATGGCAAAGAACCAATCCCATGCAAGTATATCTAGGGTATAGACTACCGAAGGCCACTTGAAAGAAAACAACAGAGAAGCCCATGTTATTCCAGTAGCTTCAATCTGACGGCTGACCGTTAAAACTACAAAGTGGAGGCTGGATGTAATACATGCCATAATAATCATGAAGACAAGCGCTGTAAAACTGTAGGCTTTGGCTTCTTCAGACGCATAAGCGTGAACTGCGACCATACTCATGACCATCAATGGCGCTATGAGAAGAATTAGGAGTTCCATAATCGAAAAGTACGGATCACCGATCGGGTCTTGAGGCGACTTAAGGGAGAGAAAACCGAGAACTGTCGTTGGTACGTATAACACCACCAGGCAGAATACAGCCCAAGCAGATACTTTACCAATTGTACGATACTGTTTCGTGAAACCTTCGTGATGACGCATTGTTTTACTCCTTTTATTATCTTCGTAACTCGCTAGGGCCTAAGAGCAGGCGTTACCGTGGTCCTTATTATTTTAACTAGGTCACAACGTCCTGGTCAACCCAGTTTGTCAATTTGGAAGTCGGCGAGTGTTTCACCAGTTTGGCCAAAACCTGCCAGGCGCACCCGGATCAATATGTTATCGGTTGTAATTCGCCGGGCAGGGGCTGCCCATTCAACCAGGCGCGCAGCATAGCGGTAAATAAGTCTGGGGCGGTCATGTTCCAGTTATGTTCTTCAGCCAGTGACAACCTGCCGGGGTGATGGATTGTATATGCCCGCGCATTTGGCAGCGCTCCTGCCAGATCACGCGCCGATTGCTGCATGGCGGCATATTCATTCTGCCCACAAACGATGAGCGTTGGCACCTGGATCCGCTCCAGCCCGGCGGGGATGCGGAAACGTTGGTTTTCGATCATCAGGTTGGTAAAACCAGACTCGTTCAATCCCTGGAACGACCGGCGAAACTCCTGAAAATATTTCTCGGGGACGCCGGCGGCGTACTTCATATTAAGACGGACCCACCAATCATTATTTTTGAAGGGCGCTGCAAACCAACGGTACGACCATCCAACGATTCGAGGGGTGATCAACGCTGAGCCGGGAATGGGGCGCACCAAGGCGCTGCTCAATATGGCACTTTCCACCAATTCCGGCGATTATGCCATCAGGGCTACTGCCACCTGGGCGCCTTCTGAAAGCCCAACCAGATGGGCTTTCCCATGGTGGGCGTGAGTGCAGATCAGGTCTGCCACCAGGGCAGCGCTGCCTGCTATGCTAAAAGGTTTGTCAGAAACGCTCTGGCCTTGTTCGGGCAGGTCAGGAACCAGACAGTGGAATTCTCCCAGTTGTTCAACTTGCGGGGCCCACATCCAGCCCGCGCCTCCGCCGCCATGCAAGAAGACGATCGTTGGCGCAGACGGGTTCCCAGTTTCTTGAAATGACAGTGACATATTTTTCTCCATTACACAGCGTCTTTCTGAGTGGTTGGTTTCTTGAAGGTGATAACCAGGGATCAACTCTGTGATTCTCGAATTAGAAGGTTACCCTTGGTGATGAAATTGGTTGGCCTGACGTTGTTCCATTCTCATCTCGGTTTATATCCAGCCCAAACAAATCTTTGATTGATTTGTGTTCCCGGTGAAGCAGCCAGGCCACAATCATCCCGAAAACGAAGGTGGATGAGGTGGTTTCAATCATGTGGCTCAGACGCATACTGGCAATTGGCAGGAGCGGGTTGGAGATGATGTGGCCGATATTCTGCGGCAAGCCAAACATGGCTCCAACCAGGAGGGCCGTCCACCAAAGATTGACCTTCGAGCCGCGAATGATGGGTAAGGCGCAAACCATCCACAGCATAGCCCGCAAAATTTGGAAGGGCAATAGGCCAGGATCGTTGTGATAGGTGTTCAGGGTATGGGTCCAGAAAGGCAGGGCCTCGCCTGGTTGTCCATAAAATGCTCGCAGTTCGGGGTTTTGCCAGGCGATGAAATACCCGGCGCTCCAATACAGTGTGACGTAAGCCGCCGCAATGAGCGCGGACTTCCAGACCCATTGGCGGATGGGCATGACCAGGGCATGATTGGGTTTATTGTCGGTTTGAGTCTTGCCTTTGCCCAAAATCCAGACAGCCAGCGGGATGACCACAAACGAGACTGGAATACGCATGATGAACAAAGCGGGTAGCAAATCGGGGCTGACGGTGATATTTGAAAGAAAATACCAGGTTTCGATTTGCATCAGGAAGGTCACAGCGCCGTAATAGGCCAACGATAGCAGGATTGCCAGTTTCCAGCCGCCCCATCGTGAAGTGAGAATGAGAGCAGTGAGTACGAGGGTTTCCACGGCAACCATGATCAACAGGCCAACACCGTCTGAAACCAACCCGGGCTCCGATGCGCCGGCCGGCATTTTCCCTGCGACTGCCCCGGAACCTGCGACGAAAAACACACTGAACAGAACAAAGATCAGCGCATAGCGCAACACAAAAGAAAGAACCGTTTTGATGGACATGGCTGTATTCCTTTATCTTTATCGTAGCCTGTGCCTAAAGAAAAATCCCCCTTCCTGAGGAGGGTTTTGAACTGGTCAAATGGCTAGTTAAGCCGAAGATCGGTGAGGGGCCAACTAGAATCAAGGAGTCTTTGAGCGCTGCGTTTCTTTAGGAGATTGATCTCTTGCATGAGTATGCCTGTCGACTGTGTGACTGCTACCTGGTCATCGGCTGCGTGATCACAGACCAGAGGCTTGCCTGCAGATACTTCATACGCTCCAAAGCAGAACCAGCGCATCTGCTCTTTGACACCAAACTGATTGAGCTGGTGCGAGGAGACGAAGTGTCGATCTAAGGCTATGCCTACGGGGACAATCGGTACTTTCGCTGCAGCTGCCAATCTTACGGCTCCACTGTGTGCTGTCACCAGTTGACCATCTTCCTGGCTTAAAGCCCCTTCCGGAAAGATGCCTACAGTTTGTCCGTTACGCAACAAGTTCAAAGCGGTATTAAACGCTTCACGTCCACGGTTGGCATAGACCGGAATGTGACCTGCCAGGTGAAGAAATTGACCAACCCCGGGCACCTTAAAGGCATCTTCAGTAATGAGTATAAAGATAGGCTCGAATGGCCACGACATTAGCAAGAAAGGATCAGTCGTAGTGGGGTGATTAACAGCGATGACCTTTGCGCCCACGGGCAACTCGACTTCCCAGTTGATTTCCGAGTGCAACAGGCGGCGGGCATAGAAATAAGCAAATTGACGTCCCAAAGTGTTAAAAAACCGGTTTATCGCGGGAGATTCGTTCATATTTTGCTCCATCCGTCGAAATCCAAGCGCCCTTATCTTTACGGGTTCATTAGGGCATCATTCACTTGATGAAAAGTCGAGCTGAATTGCCAGGGCGCGCACCAATAAGAACGAGTGTAAAATAATCAGTCATCTAGATTGATTGGTTTTGGCGTGGGCGCAAAGATCGGGTCAACGAGTTGCCCATGAGAACTGTCAGGATGACCAGGTTGATGATCGCGCCTGCGAAGGCAATTTCCCAATCGAGGGAGGTCAGTACCAGCGAAAAGAGGGTCACGCTCACAAGCAGCGGTTGTCTAACCTTCCAGCCCAGCATCAGGTTCAAAGCAGCCAACATAAATCCCAGGGCGGCAAGCGCCCACAATCCGCCAAACAGGGACATCCCATTTGCGCCCAAGTCAATCTGTCCGTTCAAAATGGTGGTTTTGTACGGGAAACCCTCCAGGCTGCCCAGCTTCATGTAGACAATGGTACCCATCAGATGGATCAGGCCGTGGAAGATGAGAATGATGGCCCTGAAGATGTGCAGAATTTTGTACATTGGAATTTCCTTTAGTGAACATGCTTTAGGAGCGAACCTGCTGCAAACAGGTTAAGAATGGTGATGACCAGGAAAGGCACCATGATCGTCAGGCTGTCAGGGGTGCCGGCCAGGGTCATATTGATGCACATCATACTGACGGCCAGCCCGAGGGCGATGGCTTTCATCACAAAGACGGAGGCCAGCAAGTAGCCCCAGGCGCTGCGGCGCAGGAGCAGGACCCCGGCAAGGATAGCCAGCGGCACGATCAGGCTCAAGTCCATGGCCTGGATGACAAAGGTGGTTGTGTTTTCGAGCGGCGGGGTAACGTTCTGAACCAGCGGAGGCACCACTTTTCCGAGCCAGGCGAGTGTCAGAAAACCGCCGATGGTAAAAAGCAGGGCGGCAATCCAGCCGCGGGGTAATTTTTCAGAGAAATGTCCGGGCAGGCTGGTGAGATCGAAGGACATCATACACAGGATGAAGGCATACAGGCTGAGCGTGAAGAGTGCCACGTAGACCAGGAAGAGCGCGTTGAACGCGGTCAGCATGCACATTGAAAGGTAGGTATACAGGAAAAAACCGATCGTGCCAGTCAGGAGCAGGCGTCCACGCAGGGAACCGCGAAATGCCAGCCAGGTCGATAACGCCAGCAAGGGTGTGGCCACTACCAGGGTCACCAGGTCGTTGCCCTGCTGTTGGGCCGCGCTGCTGACAGTATCGTAATAGTACAAACCGTGGCCGTTGATCAGCACCGTTTCGCCGCGCTGGCTGGTGAAGGTGGTTGGTTTACCGGGCGCCGGATCGAACAGACCCATCCCTGCAGCAAAGAGCGCGAGCGTGGCGATCAGCGGCAGTATAATTCTCAAGGCAGGTTGGAATTTCATGGTCTCTCCTCATCAAAAACAGTCTGCGCCCAGCTGCGGATGCGCGACCAATCGCGGAAATCACCAGCGGGGGTCAGGGTGGATTTTTCTACGGCCTGGGCCAGCATGCGGTCAACGAAGTTTAGTTTGGCATGATCCAGTGTGCCGCTGAAGAAGGCTTCGGCCTGCGGGCTTACAATCTGGCGGATGGGCGCGCTGTAAGCCTCGCGGGCCGCACGGCTGGCAGCATCCTCGCCGGTATTCAGGCGGTGACAGGTGAAGATGGCGGTTGGAATTTGGCTGAGCTTGGGCTGGTTCTTTCGGAGAAAATCAACGACTTCGGGGAGCCAGTTACCCATGCGGATGGCGCTGCCGATGATGACAGCCTGGTAGCCATCGACGGCTGGATTCTCTTTGACTGATTTGATCTGCACTTCAAAGCCGCGCCCGCCCAGCACTTCCCCGATCACTTGCGCCACTTCGACGGTGGAACCGGCCCGGGTGGCATACACAATCAGAATATGTTTGCTCATCGAATTTCTCCTTGATAATCTTGACTCAATCATAACCAGTGAACAAAAAAGACTCCCCCATCCATGGGAGAGTCTTGAACTGGTCAAGTGGATAGTGTTTACTTCACACGTTTCCAGAAAACAGCGCTCAAAATCAAAATCAACCCGGCGGTGCCAAGATACCATCCCCAGCCCAGGGATAGTAGCAGGCCGAGATAGCCAGTCGCGTATTGGGCCAGCGACGCAATCCCTGGCAGCCAGGCCAGGAAGAGCAGGTTACCGAGCAGGATCAGGCTGCCGCCGATTCCGCTGAACAAACGCGATGAAACCACGCTGGCGATGAAAGCCAGCCCAGCCCCCAGGATCAAGCTGAGATAAATGTTCCTTACTGGGTCTGATTCGACATTTTCGACCAACCTGGCCACATGGGTAAAAGCTGTCCGGCGCACAAAATCCATTGGAAGCACCTCGACGCGCAGGCGGTCTGTCATCACTGGAATTTCGGCCTGGAATAAACCAAACGAACTCTGCCAAAAAGCCAGCCCGATCGAAAGGAGAACGATCAGGCTGCCCATCCCGACCATCAGCCGCCAGGCCCTTCCAGGCTCCGTCGTTGAAATTGTGGTCTGGGGCATCCGCCAGTATTCTTTTGCCAGGAGTACGCCTGCTGCCAGCAAGAGACTGCCCGGCAGGTACCAGAGCCGCCCAACGGTCGTAAAGCAAATCAGTGCGGGCAGCAGCACGCCCAGGAAAATTGCCAGTCTGCCATCCCTGGTAGTGGGGGTTTGTTTCGAGGCGAAAAGCAGTGCAGTGAGTGCCAGGCTGCTCAAGAGCAGCGTCACGATTCCCAGGAATACCGGGTTTTGCTTGTCTCCAATCCAGGCTCGGATGTAGGTGCCAAAGCCCAGTTCCACCAAACCGGCCAGTATGCCCAGCGCGGCGCCCCAGGTTCCTAATTTTATGGCGAGTTTTTTCATTGACAACCTCTTCGGACTTGTCCAGGACTTAGAGCATGACTTGCTCGACTCCTCGGCGCAGCGAACGCGGCAGGGCAGGGGCGTGACCGTAGCGCACCAGTAGTTGAGGCAGGAACGTGCCCATACCCATCGCATTCTGGAATTGTGAACGCAGGCTGGCTACTTCGATCGGTTGGTTTAGGAAGGCGGATTGGATATTGAGCGCGGTCATCTTCAGCGCCAGGCGCTCGTAGACCTGCCCGGTACGCACCCAACTGGATTTGTCATCCGCGGTAGAAGCCACCAACACTGCACCTGATGAACTGCGCAGTTTTTTTGCGTCGATATCCGCCTGCTGCTGAGGCTTGGTGCCTGCCACAAACATCTGCCCCAACCAGCGCGGCACTTCCGGATTGCCTGAGCAGATCGAGTACAGGCCATCCATCACGGCCATAGCGTCTTTTTTATTGAAACGAAGCCAGGCAATCAACTCGTCAACGAACGCCGTATCCGCATACTGGCTTAGGTTGCCCTGGTTGACATAATTAAGCGTGGTTTCCAACTCAGCCGGGGTTGTGATAAATTGGAGACTCACCCCGGGCTCGAGTGTCAACTGCTCAATGGCGGCGGTTTCAACCGGTTGACCATCATACTCAGAGCGCGTATTCTGCCGCAGGAGGATGGCGTTGAATAAATCGCTGCTCTGGGCTGTATCGGGCTTCAGTTGGATGTGGATGAAATCGGCAGCATCTGGATAGGTTACTTCGGGGGCAAACCCGGAGGCGCGGGCGGCGACCGTCAAATTTTCAAGCGCGCAGCCCAGGCTGATCCATAGTTCGCGATGACCAGGGTCAACCGCGGCCAACTGCCGGGAAAAGTCTGGGTGGATTTCGATGGTGTTTTCTTTAAGCGCAAATTTCCATGGCTGGGTGTTGTGTCCGTTGGCGGCGAGAGTCGCAAAATGAACGAGACCTCGTAACTTCGCGTCTGCGCTGGATGAATCTTGAGATGGCGTCCAGGTTTTCGTAACTTGACTTTCGTAATTCAACCAGGGGGCGAATTCGTAGAGAGCGTATCCTCCTACGGTAACGACACTACCTGCCGCTGCCAGTTTAAGAAAATCGCGGCGGGATAATTTGAGGTTGGAAGTGGTTTTGTTCATGACTTACTCCTTTTGTGTGAACGGGTTCGGTGAATATTCAAACAAGATATGGATGTAAAATTTTCAAAATCAGTTCTGAGCCGTTTTCAAAATCGTGGTAATCAACAGCCTGGCCCAGCGACTCGAGGTGAAGCAGATAATTGTTGGCAACGATCCACACAATCGTCAGAACCTCATCCAATCGTACAGCTGGTTCTGGAAAACGGATAAGCCCTTCTTTTTCGGCCTGCTGTAGAATAGCTCGCTGTCGCTCGAAACGCTGTTTGATGACAGCCGTATGCCGTTCCAGGAGAGCCGGATCGGTATTCAATAAGGCAACGGTCTCACGATAAAAGAAACGGTATTCCCAAAGTAGTTCGAAATTATCTTCAATAAACCTTTTCAAGGTTTCAATGGATATGCTTCTATTTTCTGCCCGGCCGTAAGATTTCTCCCAGGAATTCATCATCCGCTCGTAAATTTCCCGGATTATGTGGGACTTATCTTTATAGTGATAGTAAAGATTGCCGGAGCTGATGCCGGTCTTTTCGGCAATCGTATTGGTGGAAATCCTGGCAGTGCCGTGTTGATTAAACAAATTTATAGCAGTCTGAAGGATCAGTTCCTTAGTGTCCATATTTATCCTTTTTAGATTTTTTAATCTAATATTATTATGTATAATCTAAATATAGAGTAAAATTACTAAAGTGTCAAGGGTTTTGATACTTCCAGAGCGCAGCCCAGGTTGATTCGCGATTCTAGGTCGGCAGGGAAAACCATTGTTAAGCGGTGGTCGCGCCAGCCGCCGCCAGTAGTTTCAGGAAGTCGCGGCGGCTGAGGGCGGAGCGGGAAGGGGTCGGACCATGGATTGCTCCTGAGGTTAATTTGGCTTTTCACCATCATAGCTTCCGCCATCAAAAAACTCCCCGGCCGCGAGGGGAGTTTTGAACTGGTCTAGCAGTCTGTCGGAGTAATTGAAGATCTAAAAAATTGGTACACTTGAGCAATGACGCGAAAATTTACGAAGCCCGATTACACAGCGACGCCAAACGTACAGATCAGTCTCGGAGAAGCAATTCCAGCAAATCATCTGGCAAGATTTGTTGTTGATATGGTTGCCCAACTGGATTTGAGCCCGATTTACAAACGATATGGAGTTCGAGGTGGAGAAGCCATAGCTCCCGAAGCGTTGCTGGCAGTGATTTTTTACGGTTATTCTACTGGTAAGTTCAGCTCGCGGAAAATAGAAAGAGCTACGTATGAAGATTTGGGATTTCGGTTTGTTGCCGGTGGCTTGCACCCAGATCACGACACAATTGCAAATTTCAGAAAAACGTTTTTACCGGAGCTGAAAGGGCTATTTGTTCAAATTCTTCTTCTGGCGCAACTTTCAGGAGTATTGAAGATTGGCAACCTCAGCTTGGATGGTAGCAAGATTCATGCAGATGCTTCAAAAAGCAAGGCGGTAAGTTACGGACGGTTGAAAGAATTAGAAACGACTCTGCGAGAAGAAGTTGCGCGTCTGTTTGAAATAGGAGAACAAGCCGACCAAGGAGATGTGGAGCTGCCCGAAGGTTTGGTGATCCAAGATGAAATAGCTTTTCGTCGAGAGCGTCTGGAAAACCTAGCGACTGCCAAAGCCGTTCTGGATGCTCGTGCCAAAGAGCGTTATGAATCTGAGAAAGCCGAATATGATGCAAAAATGAAGGAGCGAGAAGAAAAAGCCCGTAAGCGACACCAGAAACCACGCGGGAAAGAGCCCAAACCGCCAAAAGAAGGCCCGAGCGATAAAGATCAGTACAATTTTACCGATCCTGACTCTCGTATTATGAAAAATAGCACGGATAATGGTTATGACCAGCATTACAACGCACAGGTGGCGGTTACCCAAAACAGCATGTTTATCGTTGCCACATCGCTGTCAAATCATCCAAACGATAAACAAGAAGCGGAACCTACATTGGATGCGTTTCCAACAGAATTAGGTCAGCCGAAAAGCGTTGCGATGGATAATGGCTATTTCAGTGCCAGCAATATTGAAGCTACTGAAGAACGCGGCATCGAACCTTACATCGCCACGGGTCGTGAGGCGCATTACAAGCGCGTGGAGGATTTGCTTGGCAATCTTCCAGATAAGCCAGCTGCGGATGCCAGCCCGAAAGAGAAGATGGCTTATAAACTCGCAACCGATATCGGCAAAGAAATTTATCGTTTGCGAAAATGTACCGTTGAACCTGTGATCGGCATCATCAAAGAGATAATGGGATTCCGCCAATTTTCCTTGCGTGGTCTAAAAAATGTTGCTGGCGAATGGTGCCTGGTTTGTCTTGCGTTCAATTTGAAGCGCATGCACTCAATATGGGTAGCCCAAGTGCTCTATTAACGCGCCTGTTGCTCGAAGTTTAGGAAAAGTTACCTATGAAATCGGCTGTTTAGACTACTTTTACCGCTATTTTCTTGCTTTTGAGACGCATTTCTTTTTGGGAGCGCCTATTTTTACGCTCTCTCCGACAAACTGCTAGAGGAGTTGCAAAATGGAAAATAATTATTATGAACAAATGATCTCTGAAATTAGCAATACTTTGTCAAAAGTTGATAATGGACAGGTTAACCAATTATTGGAAGCAATCATCAGCTCAAACCGTGTATTTATTGCCGGTGCTGGTCGATCAGGTTTTATACTAAGATGTTTTGCAATGAGATTAATGCATTTGGGATTGAGAGTATTCGTCATTGGGGAGACAACCACACCTGGGATCTCTGACCGCGATTTGCTTCTTATTGGATCAGGGTCTGGCGAAACAAGCGGTGTCTACCTTCTGGCCCGCGAAGCCAAGAAGCACAACGTCAAATTAGGGCTAATAACCGCTTCCCCCGCTTCGACCCTTGCCAGTCTGGCAGATTACAAAGTCTTGGTTATTTCCGACAGCGCATCCGTACAACCCAAAGGCAGCTTGTTTGAACAGAGTATGCTACTCGTGGTGGATGCTATGATTGTAAAGCTGGTTCAAAAACTAAAGGTTTCTCCCGATTTTATGTTGTCCAATCATGCAAATCTGGAGTAAACCGGGCTTTCAAAAAGACGGGAAGTTTTACCTTCTACTCAAAATCATCTCTTCTACCAGTGCCACCTGCAATGAAATTACAGGCATGGTTATACCTTCTCGGTAGAGATAGGTAATGGAATGAAACCTTCCTCGTTAAACACCCCCACATCCAGGCTGGAGAAGGTTGCTCCAACCGGTAAGGAAAGCTATAATTCATTAAACAATCCATCCCGCACTGAAGGAGTTATCGTGAAGCGCTCAGAAATCAATGAAATTATCCGGTCTGCTGACATATTCATCCGTGAACACGGTTTTCACCTCCCGCCTTTTGCCTATTGGAACGCGCAGGATTGGCAAGAAAAAGGCACTGAAGTTAATGAAATAGTAGAAAATTCAATGGGCTGGGATATCACCGATTTTGGGCTGGGGGATTTTTCAAAATTCGGCCTGTTCCTTTTCACACTGCGGAATGGCAATCCCAAAAACTTGGAATCCGGTAGCGGTAAGCTATATGCAGAAAAGATCATGGTAGTTAATGACGGTCAGAAAACGCCCTTCCATTTCCATTGGTTTAAAATGGAGGATATCATCAACCGCGGTGGTGGAAAATTGAATTTGCGCTTATACCCGGCGGCAGCGGACGAGAGTCTCGTAAAGACTGGTTCTATAAATTTAAGCGTAGATGGCTGCCGGCGCTCAATTAATGCGGGTGATGTGGTCACGCTAATTCCTGGCGAAAGTGTTACCCTCGAACAGCACTGCTACCATGAATTTTGGGGAGAAGGCAGGGTTCTGGTGGGAGAGGTTTCTCTTGTCAACGATGATAACCGTGACAACCGCTTTTTCCAAGCAATTGGACGGTTTCCAACCATTGAAGAAGATGAAGAACCCATTCATCTCTTGGTGGGTGATTACAACAAGTATTACCAGATGAAGGGGAAATGAAAAACATTTCGGCAATTGTCGCCGGGCATATATGTCTGGATATTATCCCAAACATAGGCACTCTTACGGCCCAGGAATTTGCGCAAGCTTTCCAACCTGGGCGGCTGATTGAGGTTGGCGAGGCTACTATTTGTACCGGCGGCCCGGTTTCCAACACCGGGCTGGCCTTGCACCGACTGGGAATACCAATGCACTTAATGGGAAAGGTCGGCAAGGATGTTTTCGGCCAGGCCGTCTTGAATACCATCGAAAAATACGGTCCAGGTTTGTCTGAGAACATGATTGTGGATGAAAAAGTCTCAACTTCTTATTCTCTCATCATTAGTATATGCGGATCGGATCGAATTTTCTTACACAACCCTGGGGCCAACCATGCCTTTGGCTTTGAAGATGTGAAATATGACCTTATCGGGCAAACCAGTTTATTCCATTTTGGCTATCCACCGATTATGCGCCGTATGTATTCCCAGGATGGGTTTGAATTAGCGGAGATGATGCGGCGTGTCAAAGCTTCCGGCACCACCACCTCGCTGGACATGTGTTATCCAGATCCGGCATCCGAAGCAAGCAGCGTCGACTGGCGAAAAATTCTGGGCTTCGTGCTGCCGGCAGTGGATATATTCCTCCCAAGCATTGAGGAGCTTCTCTGGCTGCTACATCGGGATATTTTTCAGTTGTTCAACCATTCTGGAAACTTCCTTGAGCAGGTTACCCCGGCATTATTGAGTGACTTGAGCACGGAACTGATGGAGATGGGTGCCCGTATCATAGTGATCAAGCTCGGTGAGCGAGGTATTTATTTACGCAGTTCAGGCAAAACTGAATTGGAAAAAATGGGATCTGCAGCCCCGCGTAATTTGGACGCCTGGGATAACCAGGAATTCTGGGCACCCTGTTTCAAGGTAAATGTGGTTGGAACAACCGGTTCCGGCGATTCGACCATAGCGGGTTTCCTGGCAGGCATACTTCGCGGTCTGGACCCCATCCAGGCAGTCACAATGGCGGTCGCGGTGGGAGCTTTTAATGTAGAAGCTGCGGATGCGTTGAGTGGCTTGCGATCCTGGGAAGAAATTTCTGCGCGGGTAGGTACTGGTTGGCAGCGCCTGCCTTTATATCTAAATGACCCTGACTGGCGATGGGATGAGACTGCCAGTCTGTGGCAGAAAAATTGAGTAAAAAATAGGAGTAATTCCGTGAAAGCAAATTATAAAAATATCATTCCCCTAAAGCAGCTTTTGGCCCCCGCACAGAAAAACGGTTTCGCGATTGGGGCCTTCTCGCCGCGATACACCGCCATGATCAGGTCGGTTTTGCTGGCAGCGGAACATCTGCAATCTCCGGCAATTGTGCAAATTGCACAGGTGGAATTGGGTTGGTACCAATCGAATTTGGTGGATTTTGCCCATGTTTTTTGGCAACAGGTAGATGAACTGCAGCCAACAATACCGATTGGCCTGCACCTGGACCATACCCAGGATTTTGAATTGATTAAACAAGCCATTGACCTTGGTTTCACATCCGTGATGATCGATGCCTCCCAGCAACCTCTGGATGGAAATATTGCTACTACCCGGCAGGTGGTTGAATATGCACATGCACACGGCGTTTCTGTGGAGGCCGAACTGGGGAAAATTGGCACCGCCGATTTTATCGAAAGCGATGTTGATGAGGAACTTTATACCGACCCACAAGAAGCGGCCTTGTTTGTAGCCCAAACAGGGGTGGATGCGCTGGCAGTCTCAGTTGGCACAGCCCACGGGGTTTACCTTGTTCGCCAACCCAAGGTAGATATTGGGCGATTGAATGCTATCCGCGCCCTGACAGATGTCGCTCTGGTGCTGCACGGTGGTTCCGGTACACCGGCTGAGATGGTTCACAATGCCATTCAACTTTCGGGGGGTGGAGTGAGTAAGGTGAACATTGCAACTGATCTGGAATTAGGAATGTTGGCTGCATTAGGAAGAAAAGAGCGCACCACCGAGGCTGGCTTGAACCTTCTTCCGGCTGCCGATATTGAGATTGGTGCAAAAGCGGTTCAGAAAGTTGTTGAGGAAAAAATAATAAACTACCTTGGCAGCGCCCAAAAGAAAGATCTCTACCAATTGGGCTAACCCGGCTGTATGTATTTGCGTACAAGCAACATGGAAATTAGAAGGGGAGAGGGTTTCCAATTTTCGGAAATCCTTTCCCCTTCCTTGCTATCTCGCATATGATGGATTTTGGGAGGAGAACAATCATCAAAATGAAATCCTAACGTCCATCCGCCAGCAAAATTTGAATTCCCAGCTTGTTTAAGTCAAGACGTATACTCGCTGGCAAAGCCTCATCAGTGATCAACTTGTGCACTACGGTTAGCGGGGCAACCTGCACCAAGGAATCTACCCCAAAAAAGGTACTATCTGCCAATAAAATCACCTCACGAGCAGATTGGATCATGGCTTGTTTGATGGTGACTTCCGAGATATTTGTGTGTGAAAGACCAAAGCTCAGCGAAATTCCGCTAATCATCAGAAATAATTTATCGACTCTTAATCCATGTAATGTCCTTTCAGCAGGTGGGCCAACAAGAGACTGGCTGCTGCTACGGTAAGCGCCACCTGTGGAAATAAGCGTATTGGAAGGGTTGCGTTTAAGGATTTCAAACACTTCCATCGAATTGGTAATAATAGTCAGTCTTTCACGGTTAACCAAAATTTCAGCCAAATAATTTACTATTGGCCCACCATCCAGCAAAATCACTTCATCCGGGAGTACCTGATCTGCAGCTAATTTGGCGATTAACCGGCGATGTTGATCCACCTCTGCCTTCATATTTTGTTCAACATCCACAATTTCATAATTGATATGATAAATTTTGGCATGTTCCCCCATAGCTCGAGCAAGATTCTTGTACCATTCATGTTCACTAAAAGGAATAATGAATCCAATTTGCCTGGGAAAGACGGTACCTTCCGGCCAATGTTCAGGATTTAACTGTAATGGGATTTCGAGTTGTTCGTAAACGGTCTCCCAGTTTATCTTCCAACCATCCACAGTCGGTTTGTAATAATCCAGCAGTGTTTCAGCGGTCAGGATTGCGTGGGGAGTGATAATTTGATTTGGCAATTCCAGTTGGTTAAATGCGGCGATAGCTGCTTCGACACAGCAAGGGCCAACGATTTCAGGAAACATTGCTATTCCAGCACGAACATATGAACCTTTGGAAGACATGTGATTTTTCATTAAATCTCCCTCTAATCCGAAGGGAATGATCATCAGGCTGTCTGGGGAAATATTCATTTGTTGGCAAGCACTGATCGCGCCAAGTGCAAGTGTATCGTTGATCGCAAAAATAAGATTTAAGTTAGGGTAAACCGCCAGAGCATCGAGGGTCATCTGAAAAGCAATATCAAATCGTGATTGAGCATCGATCGAAAGCAGAATTTCAGCATCTGAGAGTATTTCTCGCAGCCCCGCAATAAAGCCGCGGCTGCGCAGAGAGGCGTTTGTAAGCAAGGTGGTCAAATCCAGAACATACAATTTCCGCTGGAAATGTTCAACCGCATACTTTCCAGCCCAACGCCCCAATTCCAAACCGGATTGAAAATTATCCACAGCTACCACGGTTTCTTCAGGACGAATTGCCTGCGATTCCGCAATGATAGGGATTTTTCGTTTTGTAATCCTCTGGAGCAAGGCGCCATCATGTTTTGGGTTGACGGATGTTGCGATGAGGACATTAATCCTCTCGAGGAGTGACCCAACGGGGCGGTCTGTAAAGGGAAGTTCATCCGCTTCATTGATATTATCCAGCCGCAAAGCTGTCGCGCCGCCATACACCCGTTGAATCCGATTGGCATTATCCAAAGTTGTCAGGTCACGGCGAATGGTCATTTCTGTTACAGCGCAAAGGCGGCTTAATTCAATCACCGTAAGAAAGCCGTGATCATTAATCAGATTCACTATTTGTTCTAATCGCTCTTTAGTAGCCATAGCTTATCCTAATCTCACCTTTTGACTTTCATATTGCGTGATTATACTTCAAAATGTTCGACATAGAACATAGTTTGCAAATAATATGTTTGAAGTTTGCATAATCTTGACGGTATATTTTATTGGTGCTATTATCTATGATAGTTGTTTTGCTAGATGAAACATTATTGTCGGGTAAGCGATAGTCTATGTTTCTTCATTATCCAATTTTCTTTCCGTTACACAATCTCTGTATGACCATTCCAAACCAATCCAATTATTCTTCACCTAATTGGCGAGTACAGAAGGACTCATCCACAGATTCAATTTGGATGGGCGTAAACGGAGAAGAATAAATTGGGTAAAAATATTTTTTACCCAAAATACAAAGGTGCACAGGAGGTGATCGTTACAAAATAGTGTTATATACCAAATGCGAATAAATAAATTGGTCGTTTTCTCTATCCATCACAATTCAAGGAGAAGAATTTCATGCAATCCAAACGTCTGTTCAAAGTATTAAGTGTAGTGTTGGCACTGAGTATGTTCTTGAGTGCCTGCGCTCCGGCAGCTACCCCAGCTCCGGCAGCACCGGCTAATACGGCTGCGCCTGCAAATACCGCTGCACCCGCAGCGCCTGCCGCAACTACGGCTCCTGTTGCGACTGCGGCTCCTGCGGCGACTACTGCCCCTGCCGCTACAACCGCCCCTGCCGCTGGTGCAAAGAAATTGAAATTTGGCTTCCTGGCTGGCGTACAGGATCCCTTCTATTTCACGATGCAACGCGGTGCGGAACAAGCTGCTGCAGATTTAGGCATTGAATTGATTACGCAGGTTCCTGAAAAATGGAACACAACTGTGCAGACACCAATGCTGGATGCCATGGTTGCCCGAGGCGATTTGAGCTTCTTGTTCCTTGCGCCTACGGATCAACAAGCCATGATTGCCCCCATGCAAAAGGCAGTGGATGCCGGTATCCCGATTCTGACGGTGGATACAACGGTTGGCAACGGCGATTATGTCAACGGGCCAGTAAAATTCCCGCTCTCAGCGATCAATTCCAATAACGTACAGGGCGGTCAGATCGCATGCAAAGCCCTGGCCGACTCGATTGGCGGTAAAGGCAAAATCTACATCCAGAACACCGTCAAGGGTGTGAGCACAACTGATCAACGCGAACAAGGTTGCGTGGAAGCTCTCAAGGCTTATCCGGGCATCACCTATATCGGTGTTGATTTCAATGATGATGATCCGACCAAGGCCCAGGCCCAGGTTCAGGCCAAGCTTCAGCAGGTTCCTGATTTGGCCGGCATCTTCGGTACAAACGTCTTCAGCGCCCAGGGTGCTGGACAAGTTGTACAGAATATGGGTCTATCCGGCAAGGTAAAGGTTGTTGCTTTCGATGCGACGACCACCGCCATCGAGATGCTCAAGGCCAAGACAGTTGACCTCGTGATTGCGCAGAAACCGTACGATATGGGTTATATGGCCGTTGCCATGGGTGTGGCCTATTTGAATGGTGTAACTTCCATACCGCCAGCCATCCAGACCGGTTATGCTTTGATCACCCGCGACAACGTTGATAACCCCGATTTTGCAAAATATATTTATACCGCAGGTACTTCCAGCGCTACATCCAAGAGTGCTGGCCGCAAATTTGGTTTCCTGGCTGGCGTGCAAGATCCCTTCTATTTCACGATGCAGCGCGGTGGCGAGTTAGCCGCGAAACTGTTTGGAAACGAACTGGTTACACAGGTTCCTGAGAAGTGGAACACAACTGTGCAGACACCAATGCTGGATGCCATGGTTGCCCGAGGCGATTTGAAGTTCCTGTTCCTTGCGCCTACGGATCAACAAGCCATGATCGCCCCCATGCAAAAGGCAGTGGATGCCGGTATCCCGATCCTGACGGTGGACACAACGATCGGCAACGGCGATTATGTCAACGGACCGGTAAAATTCCCGCTCTCAGCAATCAATTCCAATAACGTACAGGGCGGTCAGATCGCATGCAAAGCCCTGGCCGACTCGATTGGCGGTAAAGGTAAAATCTACATCCAGAACACCGTCAAGGGTGTAAGTACTACTGATCAACGCGAACAAG
>CAIWAX010000431.1 GCA_903910795.1 uncultured Anaerolineae bacterium | reverse complement strand
GATATTTCCCAACCATCGAAGACAGTAATGGCAACCTGCTGGCAATTTTTACACCCGAATGGAAAACCAGCATACCGGTGCGCTGCGAACAGGATGCCAGCATTGCGCCGCCTTCGAACACACAGGTGTTTTGCAAACATGCGCTGACTGGCACATCCTGGTGGAATTTTTACCTTTCAGATGGTTTGAATTACACAGGTGCGTTCAAGGATACCATTGCTGCGCCAAATACCTCCGCGCTTGTGCGAATAGTATCCGATCGGGATATGGATGGCTATAATGACCGCACCGAAATTCTTCTGGGTACAAATCCGGATGACCCAACGTCGCATCCCTCTCCCAACTTAATTGCCGGTTATACCTCCTCATGCACCGGTAATGACTGCACACTTCGGATGGTTTTTCAGAACTTGGGCAATTATGATGCTTATGGCATCGAAGCTGTGTTGTATTCTCCAGATGGCCAGGTCGCCATCACCAACAACACCATTGGTGGAGGTGGGCGCGTTTCCGCAGGAGCCAAGGTTATCGTCGGCCCCAGCGACACCTTCCAGTACACCAAAAAGATTGTCAGTCCGGCGGCCCCCGTCATCGTGGTTTCTTACAACGACCCGCAGGGCAACCACCGTTTCATCTTGCCATCCGCGGCATTGATCCCCGACCTGAACAGCGACATCTCCAGCTTGAACGGACAGATGATCCCTGACCCTGGCGTGGATATCTCCTCGACCGGCGCGGGCCAGGCGCGTTTTGTGATCAATGCTCCGCATCCCACGCCCATCATCGCTGGCAAGCTGTTCGTGGAATACATCACCTCTACTGGCACGGTTCTGCATGAGGATACTTTCAGCCAGGATTATCCCAGTGGCCCAACCGTTGTGCCTGTCAACATCGACACCACCACCTACCCGCCCGCCAGCACCACCCTGCTGGCCTTCTTCACCGATTCCCAGGGCGACATCATCGACAGTTCCGCCCGCCCGCTGGCCTCCTTTGGCGCCGACCCGCTGCCCGAAGCCAGCCTGACAGCCGGCAGCTGGCAGGTCGGCAAGACCAGCGTCATGCTGCTGCCCGATCCCTGGAATTTCGGTTCAGTTACACCCGGCACGACCCTGCATGCCACGTTAAACCTGGCCAACACCGGCCTGGGCAACCTGCGCTACACGCTGACCGGTGCCAGCGGCGGCCTGACGGTCACCGGCGGCAACTCCGGCAGCCTCGGCCCGACCGGCACACACACCTTTAATATTGCCATCGACACGGCCGGGCAATCCGCCGGGCCCTTTGCCTACACCCTGACCCTGCGCACCAGCGATCCCAATCACGCCAGCGTGCCCGTGCATATCACCGGCACGCTCCTGACCCCGTCCGGCACAGCCGCGGCTTACCAGGTCAGCGCCTTGCAGCCCTGGAACCAGTATGTCTATGTCAGCGGGCCGCACAACCAGAACGATGTGGTTACCTTCACGCACACCCTGGCAGATGACCCCAGCCGCATGTTCCCGCTCTACCTGTACGATGAACCCGGCACGACCCTGAAAGGCGTCGGCGAATACGGCGTGGATTTTAGCGGCCAGAGCGCTCCGTTTGGCGTGTTTGGCACCGGTGCAGATGGTGACCTGACCGTTAATAATGGTGAGACAAAATATACCGATAACACCCGCTCGGCCCTGGCATCTACAGCCAGCAGCGGCCAGCTCAACCTGGCGCTGTCCAGCGCCAGCGGTTTCGCCGCCGGGCAGGAAGTGCTCGTGATCCAGATGCAGGGAACCGGCGCAGGAATCTACGAGTTTGGAACAATTGCAAGTGTGGCTGGAAATACACTAACCTTGAGCAAAAATCTCACTAATGTTTATACGGTAGGTGGAAGTTCAATTGCACAAGTTTTGCGTGTAATGCAATACAACAATATTACGGTGCAAACCAGCGGAACATTGACTGCACATGCTTGGGATGGGAGCACGGGTGGATTATTAGCCATGAGGGTAAGTGGAAATACTGTAATCAACGGTCAAATAAACACATCTTCAATAGGATACAGAGGAGGAAAAGGAGGAATTTATTCCCCAAATTATCCTGGTGGAGGTTATGGAGAAAGCTATGGCGCCACCTATCAAGGGCCCAGAAATTCTGAAAAAACGAATTCCTCTCCAAATGGTGGCGCTGGTGCTGGGGGACAGGGAATGACTGGAGGTGGTGCTGGTGCTGGTGGGGGTGGTGCCAGTTACGGCAGTATTGGGGTGACAGGTTCCAATAGCGGTGGACAACCAGGAGGCGCATACGGTCCGGCTGATTTATCGAGTATATATTTGGGAAGTGGTGGAGGAGGCGGAGGAAAGGCTCCGCAAAACAGCCCTAATACACCTGGAGGTGACGGGGGATTAGGGGGCGGAATTGTGATGGTTTACTCACGAAGCTTTAATTCGATGAATGGAACAGTAAAAACAAATGCTTCGAATGGAGGAAATTGTGGCAACACGGCTGATGAAAGCGGCGGTGGCGGCGGTGGG
>CAIWAX010000430.1 GCA_903910795.1 uncultured Anaerolineae bacterium | reverse complement strand
TTTCCTTGCTTTAATTTCACTTCCAGCAGCAATTCAGTCGCACGACCCCATTATCATCGTGGCCTGGATTGCACAAACCTTTTTGCAATTGGTGCTGCTGCCTATCATTATTGTCGGACAAAATATCCAGGCCGCTGCCAGTGACGCCCGCGCGGAAAGCGATCACAATACGCTTCTTGCTATACATACACTAACGGCGGAAGTGCATCAGATTGCTGAACAACAGACAGCTCTCCTGGAAATTTTGAAGGGGAGAAGCGACAACATGGAAAGCACCGAGGAATGAAGCAAGCGGTACTTTCCACGTGCAAGCACAATTGAAGAAAAACAGCAACTGTGATTATCACCGTGTCCAGCCACCAGACTCATACGCGGTTATCCAGGGTTGAATCCAAACAAGTTCAATTTTGCGCCATAAAAATCCCCGCTCCAAAAAGGGTGGCCGACAAGCCACCCATGAATAAACACAGAAAAGGCGCTCTCCACGTGAGAACGCCTTTTCTGTCAATGATAGTTAGAAGTGGGTTAGACAATTAGAAATACCCTGGGAGGAGCGCCCTATACCTGGTGGTTTGGCCGGTAGGGGAATTGCCAAAGAATTATTGACTCAGGAAATCAAACAATCTTCGAAGATAATTGCGCTCCGAGTTGGCTATACGCTATTTGTATCATCATCAATAAATATGTTTGCTGCTAATTTCCTGGCTTGATCAGTGTCCAGAAACTGACTTGATAACCAGCAGCATCCACCTTGTCAGCGGTTCCCAAGACTGGCAAACCTTTCACGCAACTCCAACTGTAGATCATATTGTGGCCCGTTACCACCATAGGAATGAAATCCACCGCTGGGTTCGCTTTACAGTAATCAACTATTGCCTGGGATGGGCTTTTATCGGTATTTGCCTTGGAATCGCAAGGGATGTTCGCCCCAAAATTGCAAGCGTAAACCTGGTTGTCCATGCAACGCCAGATGGTCATTTGCTTAAATACATCAGGGTAATCACCGTTGAGGGGCAACCCGGCTGCAACCAGATAATCTTTGAATAGCGCAGCACTCATTTTAGGGCCGGTATAGCGGGAATCGGGAGCATCGATCTGTCCAATTGCGGAACAGTATGCGAAGGGATCGGTGAATGTTACTGGAGTAGCGGTTTGAGCAACCGTAGGGACTGCCGTAGGTGTCATTGTGGGTGCAGGGGTCAAGGTGAAAGTTGGAACAACGGCAGTTTCGGTTGGAACAGGTGGAGTTGGGTTCGAACAGGCAGCCAATGCCAATCCTGCCAGGAAAAGCAGAATCATCGGGTAGAAAGCATCTTGGGGTTTCATGAATTAGCTCCGGAAAGTTTTTTCGCCATTTTCTGGTGGGGTTCAAGTATAAATGTATTTGAGAGATGAGCGATATCAGAAAATACAGCGCATTTCTGGGGGGAAGCTAATAATAATGATGGCCTGAGCTGGTTTCTGGATAGAGGGTAAATTGCGTAAACTAAAATCCCATCAAGTATAAGGATATAAAAAACAGCTCCTAACTTCACCTAAGTGTGATTTTTGTCATCCCATCGGCTGACAAAATTATTGAAAGGACGGGTTTATACTTGTTTGAATTCAGGATTCTGACGAATACTATGTGATCTCCTGAATTCAATTCGGGTTTTGAGCAGAACTTGCTGGAAATTGAGCATAGGTAAAGGCCAGATCATGCAGAGCGAACCAGACCATCCCACAATCGAATTTGCCAAGCGCGTAGACCAGTTGACCAAATTAATAGAGGTCTCAAAATCAGTTGCGGCCCAATTAGAGTTGGAACCTCTGCTTGAACAAATTGTGGATATTGCAACACATTTACTCAATGCTGAGATGGGTGGGTTGCTGGTATTGAGCGTTGACAGTAACAGCTTTGAATATTTCAAAGTGAGCGGTTGGCCTTACGAACCTCAAGGGAGGCCCAGCGGTAAAGGTTTGCTCAGTCTACCTTTTCGCCTCGGAATGCCAATCAGGATCAACGATGTTGGAATCCATCCAGATAGTCAAGGATTCCCGGAGGGGCACCCCAAGATCAAGGCCTTTCTTTCGGTGCCGCTAATGCGCGGCGAGAATGCACTCGGTTCACTTTTTCTTGGAAATGCACCTGAAAGCAGGAATTTTACAACCGAAGACGAAGAACTTTTAATGGCTTTTGCAGCTCAGGCCACAATAGCTATTGAAAATGCCCGGCTTTACGAACAGGCGAAAGAACTTGCCCGTACTCGTGAACGGCAGCGTATTGCTCAGGATTTGCACGATATGGTTGCCCAAATGTTATTCACAATTGGTCTTGAAGCTGATTGGTGCATGAACAACTTGCGCCTCACTGAAAAAGATAAGAACCATGTGCAAATGATCCGGCGGATGGCATCTCGTAGCAGCGACGAACTACGCAGTGCCATATTTGCTTTGCGAAGCCCCTACCCGGTGCAAGGCGACAGCCTGATGGCGTTACTACAGGCCCAAATCGATGAATTTCAGGCGAAATCCGGTGTGGAAACCACCATTATTATCTCTACGGATTTTCCACAGCTTCCTGCCTTGTTGAACGAAGCAATCTACCGCATCGTGCGAGAATCACTATCAAATGTCAGCAAACATGCCAATGCCTCGGGGGTGATTGTCAGCCTGACTTCGGATGCGGATTTTGCCACCGTGACGGTACTGGATAATGGAATCGGCCTGGCGAGTAACTTCGATCCCAACCTGGGTGATGCAAACCTGCATTTTGGTGTCGTCACCATGCGTAAATTGGCCGAACAGGCCCAGGGGGACTTGATAATTGCCAATAATGATGACAGCGGCACCCGTGTAAGAGCCCGTTTCCCTCTGCCAGGAGCAGTTGAATCATGAATCCCATTCGCGTTTTATTTGTGGACGATCACTGGATCATTCGTCAGGGTTTAAGATCACTGCTAGAGCCTGATTCGCGCTTTGTGGTAGCAGGGGAAGCTGCCAACGGGGCGGAGGCGCTCAAAATCATCGGTGATGTTTACCCGGACATTGTCATCCTGGATTTGAAACTGGGTGATATGGGTGGGGCGGAGTTATGCAAACGCATCATCCAGGCCTATCCAAAAACCATTGTGCTGATCCTGACTGCTTTTATTGACCAGAATTCTGTTGAAACCTGCTTGCAAGCCGGCGCCAGGGGTTATTTATTGAAAGATGCCGAAAATTTACATTTGCAGGATAAATTGCTCGAAGCAGTCCAGGGTCATGCGGCGCTCGATCCGCGGGCAGCCGATGTATTGACCAATTTTGTGCATCGCCAGCAGCCACCACTGGACGGACTTAACCTGCGCGAAATGGAGATTTTGCGGCTGGTGGCTCAGGGATTGACCAATAAGGAAATTGGACTGCAACTGCACATTACCGAAAATACGGTAAAGGGTTATTTAAAAGAGATTTTGACTAAATTAGATGCTCGTAACCGTATCGAGGCAGTACTGCATGCAAACTCAAGGGGACTCTTGTAATATTCACCCGCGCTTATCCTTCAACCAGGCATTATTTTTTTCCCGATATAAAATCATCCCAACCTTGTATCTACCCCCCTAACGGGTACCTGCCAGACCCTCTAACGGGTCTTGTGGGTGGCTCACCCGAATTGTAAACTTTTAATAATATCTTTCCCTGTACCTGTTCCTCGTTATTGCTACGGAATAAGACAACAAAATCTGTGCTATTTCAAATAATATTTATTGCTCTTGATGCAGAAACCCGGTTAGATGACAACCAGACATGCAAAATATCAATAAGTAACATTGGAGGAAAAGCATGAAAAGGATCTATGTTCGTCCCGAATTGTGTACGGGATGCAAGTCTTGCGAATTAGCATGCGCGGTGGAGCATTCCAAAAGCAAGAACCTGATCGGCGCAATGATGGAACCCTTTCCGCCGCACCCGCGCCTTTATATCGAGGCCGTGGAAAAGTCATCATTTGATTTTTTCAAAATCCCCATGACCTGCCGGCATTGTGATCCAGCGCCCTGCATCGCTGCCTGCATTCCACAGGCAATGCACCGGTCTGCCAGCGATACTGTAACAAACGTTGGCGGGAAAAATGCCTGTATCGCCTGTGGAATGTGTGTCATGATGTGTCCTTTTGGCATGATTGCGCGCGGCACATCACCAGACGGTAAGATTATGGCTCTAAAATGCGATTTATGCCCAGATAGAAGTGCCCCGGCCTGCGTGAGCGCATGTCCAGAAGGGGCGCTACTTTTTTTAGAGGGCGATGATTTTGCGCATCAAAAACGCCAGCGCGCCAGTACCGCTCTGACAACAGCCAACCAACTGGGCGAGGAAACCCTCGTCCAGGCCCAGCAAGAATAAGGGCAGCTTTCATTCGATCCGCATAATTCTATCGAAGCGATTATTTTCTGGAGGCACACTACTATGGAACGCTCAATCAGTCTTGATTCAATTCAAATGCTCAAAATCACCAAAGAAATGGGCATTGATACAGTATGGGATCGATACGAAAAACAACAACCACAGTGTGGATTTGGTGAAACAGGCTTATGCTGCCGGCACTGTCTGCAAGGCCCATGCCGCATTGATCCATTTGGAACCACCGGCCCAAAACTTGGCATCTGTGGCGCATCAGCAGACACAATTGTCGCTCGTGGATTGGCGCGAAATATTGCAGCCGGCACCTCTTCCCATTCCGCCCATGCCAAGCACCTGGCGCACACTCTCTTGAAGTGGAGCCGCGGCGAAGCCCCGGATTACGGTATCCGGGATCAGCAAAAATTTTATCGTGTGCTGGATCGGGTTGGAATTTCTCGTGAAGATAAAACTGACCAGCAATTGGCCGGCGAATTGGCAAAATTGTGCCTTGAAGAGTTTTCAGAACGCGAAGAAGCGCCTGTGTGGCTGAAAACAACCATCACCAAGGCTCGCATGGAAAAGTTTGAGAAGTTGGGTATCGTCCCGCTTGGACTGGATTCGGTTGTGGCAGAAATCATGCACCGCACCACGAACGGCGTGGATGCTGACCCGATTAATATACTCCTGGCTTCCATCAAATGCGCAATTGCTGACTATTCGGGCATGTATATGGGCACCGATCTGTCGGACATTTTATTTGGCACGCCTGCGCCGGTGATGTCAACCGCCAATCTGGGCTCTTTGAAGGTAAACGCGATCAACGTGGCTGTGCATGGTCATAACCCGGTTTTGAGCGAAATCATGGTTGCGGAAGCGATGAAGATGGCTGATGAAGCCAAGGCTGCCGGAGCCAGTGAAGGGTTTAACCTTGTGGGCATTTGCTGCACCGGGCACGAAGTATTGATGCGGCATGGTATTCCCTACGCGACAAATTCTCTTTCGCAAGAACTCGCAATCGTTACTGGCGCGCTGGATGCAGCCGTTGTCGATTATCAATGCATCATGCCCAGCCTGCCCGAAGTGGCAAAAAGGTTCCATACCGCCATCATCACCACCATGCCCATCACCAAGATCCCGGGTGCCACACACATAGAATTTGATGAAGAGCATGCCGGCGAGAAGGCTCGCGAAGTCTTGCGGCTGGCGATTGAGGCTTATAAGAAACGCGATCCCGCCAAGGTTAATATCCCCGAAAGTCGCAATAACGCCATGGCAGGCATGTCTGCAGAAAGTATATTAAGTGTATTGTCCCTTCTGGATGCCAATGACCCACTCAAGCCACTGATTGATAACATCGTCAATGGCAACATACTGGGTGTGTGTCTATTTGCCGGCTGCAACGATGTCAAAATCACGCAGGACAAGTTCTATGTGACACTTGTCAAGGAGCTTGCCGCCAACAATATCCTGATCCTTTGCACGGGCTGCGCAGCCGGGTCTTTCGCACGCCACGGTTTGCTTACCCCCGAAGCCACTGAGAAGTACGCCGGGCCGGGTCTCAAGGCCGTTTTGACGGCACTAGGGCACGCGGCGGGCTTGAATGCACCGTTACCACTGGCGCTGCACACCGGTTCATGCGTGGATAATTCACGCGCCGCTTCGATCGCGACAGCCATCGCTAACAAACTGGGCGTGGATGTCAGCCAACTGCCGGTTGTCGCAACCGCCCCCGAAGCCGCGATGGAAAAAGCGCTCTCAATTGGAACGTGGGCTGTTGCAATGGGCTTACCCACCCATGTCGGTGTTGTGCCACCTGTGACAGGAAGCCCGCTAGTCGTGCAGGTTTTGACCCAGACAGCCAAAGATTTACTGGGTGGTTACTTCATCGTCGAACCTGATCCAAAACTCGCTGCTGAAAAATTAGTGGCAGCCCTCAAGGAACGCCGCCAGGGACTCGGAATTTAGTCCAGATCATGCCCTGAAGGTTATTCAACAGCTAATCTTCAGGGCATGACTTTTATCATGCGCGTTCAATATCGTTAAGAATCAGGCATTTCTTTTTGAGGTACTTATGCTCCCGGCTCAAAAATATCGGAAACCAGATAGCGGGGCTGTTTTAGCAGCTCTCCATCAAATTACTGAGCAGTTTGGTTACCTGCCACAGGATGAAATTCGCAAGACAGCGCGCGAAATGGGAATTCCCCTTGCACAATTGATGAGTGCGGCAACCTTTTACGCCTCTTTCACCTTTAAACCAGCAGGAAAACATAAAATTCATATCTGTGACGGAACAGCCTGCCACGTCAAGGGCTCCACATCTCTGATGGATGGGTTGAAGCAAAAACTAGGTATTGGAGAGAATGAAACCACGCAAGATGGAAATTTTACGCTCAAGGGTGTTCGATGTCTCGGATCCTGCGGGTTGGCTCCAGCCTTATCCATTGATGGAGAGACACACGGAAGGTTGACCCTCGAAGCGTTGGATAAAATCCTTGCCGAATACAGCGAGGCCAAAAGATGAAGATCAACTCTATTTCTGATCTGGACGAGCTGCGGCAGGCGGGAGAATCCAGCATATACCCACAGCAGGTAAAAATTACGGTGGGCATGTCCACCTGTGGCCTGGCTGCTGGAGCAGATGCTGTCTACGATACTCTGCAAAGGATCATTGCCCGGCGAAACATGGGTGTGATCCTGGCAAAAACGGGCTGTATTGGAGCCTGTCAGCAGGAACCCCTCGTTGATATCCGCTTGCCTGGCAAGGGGCGCGTGGTATTTGCACAAGTTAACCGCGCAAAAGCACG
>CAIWAX010000429.1 GCA_903910795.1 uncultured Anaerolineae bacterium | reverse complement strand
TCTTATCTATCATTTTACGAGCTTGGTCAAAACTTATATCGAATGGGCCAGATTTTTGAGTTCCGACAAAACTTATGCCTGAGTTTTCTTGCAATTTTTGTACCGATGTAAGGTTCACATTCGCGGATAAATCTGAATTAACAAAAGCGACAATATCACCATCTAATTCCTTATTTATCTCTTCACCATTATCAAAACCGATCATAGAAACATGCACCGTTGCTCCGTTCAAAATCCAATCACGGTCAGATTGTGCCCAAAAAATTTCGCCAATATTTTTAATTCGGTCAAGGACTATCCGATTTGCCCCACCACGAATGCCTTGCGTTGCCAACAAACCTGCACGCTTAATTTCACCACTCTCAATCATGGCACGCGCCTTCTCAAACCAGTAGCACACCAGGTCACTCTGGCCGGGGATACGATCACCATAAAGCTCGCGCAAAGCTTCCACGTAAGGATGACCCAATTCGGAGCGCATCTTCTTATCACCCAAAAACGGCGGGTTGCCGACGATCACATCCGCCTCCGGCCATTCCGGCTCGAACGGTTTGCCGTCCGCGTCGAAGGCCAGGATGGCATCCATCTGCAAGATGTTATCCATCTTCTTCAAGATCGGTTCCTGCGGCAGGCCGTAACCGTTGGAGACCATCCACTGGATGTGCCCGATCCAGATCGTGACCTGCGCCAGTTCGTGGGCGTACTCGTTGATCTCGATCCCGGAAAGCTGGGCGGTTGAAACCGTGATAAAGAAGCGCCCGGCGCCCATCTCATCCGAGAAATTGATGACTTCATTCTGCAAAGCCAGCAGGAGCTGCAGGGCCACATACAGAAAATTGCCGCTGCCGCAGGCCGGGTCGAGCACGCGCGTGGCCGCGATTTTGTCGGCAAAGGCGCGCAGTTTTTTGCCAATCTTTTCGGTCACCAGGGCGCGTTTCTTCTCGTTCTCGCTGGCGGCCTCGGCTTTCACGGCTGCACATTCCGTTTTCAAAACCGCCCACTCGCGGCGCAGCGGCGCCATCAGCACCGGCTCCACGATCAGGGTGATGTCCTCGCGGCTGGTGTAATGCGCCCCCAACTGGCTGCGTTTGGTCGGGTCGAGCCCGCGCTCAAACAACGTCCCGAAAATGGAGGGCTCAATCGCGCTCCAATCCAGCGCGTCGATGCGGGCAATGATGTCCATCGAGTCGCTGTCCAGTTGCAGCACCAGGTCGTTATCAAACAGCCCGCCGTTGAAGTGCAAAATGCGGTCTGAGCCAAAGAAGCCGCCGCCCTGCATGGCATGGAACAACTGTCCCAGCACCCCGGCAAAGTCTTTTGAATTGCGGCGCGTCTGATCCAGCAGGCGCGGGAACAGGCGCTCGGGCAGCAGCCCGATATCCTCGGCGAACAGGCAGAATAACAGGCGGATCAGAAAATGGGCCACCTGCTGCGGGTTTTCGCCATATTTGCGCAGATTGCCGGCCAGCAGCGAGAACTGGCGCGCGGCTTCCTCGGTCACAGTGGCAACCGTTTCATGCGGTTTTAACTCATCGGGATTAAAAAATACCGCCCGCAGCAGCTTGAGCGACTCGGGTTTGAGCAGGTCATCCAGAGTCAGGTCAATGGTGCGGGTCAGCAGGTTGGTGTAATTGGTGCGGATGATGATGTGATTGATATCCGAAACCACCAACACGGGCGGGTTCTGGAGCGAGTCGCGGTAACGCAGCAGTTGTTCGTAAGCCTTATCGAGATCGTGATCCTTGCCCTTGTACTCCCAACCGAAATAGCCCAGCTTGGCGACGTCCGCCCAACCCTGGCCGCCGCTGGTTTTGTTCGCGCCCATCTCGAAGGCAAAGCGCGTGCCGGTCGGGTCATAATCATTGGGGGTCTGGTGTCCCAGCATATTGCACAGATCGATAAAATGCTCCTGGTAGGATTGGCGTTCACGCGAAGTGACGCGTTTCCATTTAGCGACGAAATCCTGTGGGCTGATGGTATTCATAACTGCGCTGCGGGTGTGGGCATGGATGTTCCCTCTTGGATGAAACCTGATGGTTGATTCTACAACAGATTCGAATTCCGGGTGCGGCTGGGAAAAAAGACATCCGAATTCTTAAAGAATTCGGATGTCTGGGCTGGTTTCAGCTGGCGGTCGCTGCGATGGGCGGGATGGATTCTCGTGCTGTCACGAAAGACCCGCCTCGACCACTGTCATTTGACCGGCATACCCAAAATAGTGTATAGTATTGTTGTACATTCTTATGGGTGTAGCTTCTTTTCTCATTTTTCCTTTTCTTTTTTTCATTTTTTTCTACGGGGTCCGATGAATCTTGACCTTGTGTACGAGATCGTATATCTATTCACCATGCTCATCACAGCCTGGGCGGCCAGCGCTATCTGGCACAGGCGCAGCGGGCCGGGGGGGCTGGCGCTGTTCATTATGATGCTGGCCATCCTGGAGTGGAACTTCTGCGGGTTCATGGAGGTCTTCTCCGGCAGCCCGGCCGGGAATATCTTCTGGTCACGCATCGGCTACCTGGGCTCGTGGACGGCTCAGCCCCTGTTCCTGATCTTTGTGCTGGGCTACACCCAGCACCAGAAATGGGTCACACCTCGCAAGATTGCCCTGCTGTTCATCATGCCGGTCATCACCATCCTGCTGGTGATGACCAACGACCTGCACCACCAGATCTGGAGCGGGTTTATACCCTCCCCTGAAGGGCACGTTACTTACCTGCATGGTGCCTGGTTCTGGGTCTCGGTGGTCTATATCAATGCCGTCATGCTGCTGGGCACCACCCTGCTGCTGCGTTTCATCCGGCATACCCGCGAGCTGTACCGCTACCAGAACCTGTGGCTATTGTTGGCATCCATCTTTCCGTGGGTGGGCTTTGGCCTGTACGTTTCGCCCATCAACCCCCTGCCGAGTCTGGATATCACCGCCATCAGTTTCGCCGCGACCGGCGCCGTGCTGGTCTATATCATCGCGCGCCTGAATTTTCTGGATATCGTCCCGGTGGCGCGTGAGTTTCTGGTGGATCACATGCTGGACGGCCTGCTGATGCTGGATTATCACAACCGGGTGGTTGACATCAACCCCGCCGCGCTGAAAATATTCGACCTTCAGCCAAATTCAAAATGGATCGGCCTGCCGGTGAGCGAGCTGCTGCCCACAGACAGCGGGCTGGAAATCCAACTCAAAGGCCCGGACAAACTTGCGATTGAATGGGAACAGACCGGGCCCGAGCCGCGCTTCTATGATATTCAATTGCTGCCGCTGTCTGCACAACCCAATCACCTGGCCGGACGCTTGATCATCTTGCGCGATATCACGCCCCGCAAGAACATCGAACGGGCCCTCTCGCAGGCCAACCGTGAATTAGAGGAGAAGCTCCTGCTGATCGAGGGCCTGAAGGATGAGCTGCGCGAACAGTCCATCCGCGACGCGCTGACGGGGCTGTTCAACCGGCGTTACATCGAGGAAATTTTTACGCGCGAGGTGGCGCGCGCGCAGCGCAGCGACAGCCCGCTGAGCGTGGTGATTGTGGATCTGGATCATTTTAAAGAGATCAATGACCGCTACGGGCATACCTGCGGGGATGACCTGCTGCGCGCCATGGGCATAGCCTTTCAGACCCACTTTCGGGGCGGCGACATCGCCTGCCGCTACGGCGGTGACGAGTTTATGGTGATCATGCCAGAAAGCGCCGCCGCGGATGCCTTTCAACGCATCGAATCCTTCCGGCTGCTTTGCAATGGCATGCTCCAGGAGCGCTCCGCCGGTCTGCCGCCGGTCACCTTTTCGGCCGGGGTAGCCAGCTACCCGGCCCATGCCGCGAATACCCCCGAGCTGTTCCGCATCGCCGATCAAACGCTGTACCGCGCCAAAAACGAGGGCCGCAACCGCACCAGCCTGCCGTAACCCGCATCATCCATTTTGGAGGTAAACATGCAAGACCCCGCAAGCAATCCCGCGCCCGATAAGGGCGCGTCCGGCCAGGGCGCGCGCATCTGGGCGCTGGTCTGGATGATCGTTTCGCAGCTTCTCGGGCTGGTGTTCAGCGCGGTTCCGGTTGGCTTTCTGGTGTTTGGGGTGCTTTTGAACGGAAGCGCGGGGTTGAAGATGGATTTTTGGACCACGATGTATGCCCTGCCGGTTCTGAACATCCTGCCCATGATCGCGGCCTGGGTGGCATTTGCGCGGGGTAAGACCCGCCTGGCCCTGATTTTGACGAGCGTCCCGCTCGTGCTGGGCTGTCTGCAAGGCGGTGGTTTGCTGGGGATGATGACCGGCTTTATTCCCACCCCGTAGGCTGTTCAACCCGCCGCGCCCCTACACTTTCGCACCTCTCCTCGTACCTGATACCCTCGACTTGCAAAATGGCACTTTTTGGCGGTTTTTTTTTGCTATGCTGACTTTACTGAAAAATCCTTAACCGCTGAGCTTAATAATGCTGATTCTTTAAAAAATCTCTGCGTTCTCCCTGGCACCGTCCGCCAGGGCAGGTGTTGCGTGCTCTGCGGTCAAAGCTCTTTTTGCAGTGGACTCAATCATATAAACAGTAAAACTTTAAAGCCCAGGAAAATCATTTTTTTAACAAGGAGGATAAAATGTTATCAAAAACGGTAAACCTTGGTATGAACCTCGCGCTGATGTTTGCGCTGGTTGGCTGTGGAATGCTTCCAACCCCGGCACCCGCGCCCACACCGACCCCGATCATTATCATCCAACTGATCACGGCCACCTTTATGCCGCCCACGGCCACGCTCACACCCGCGCCGACCAGCACCGCCACCCCCAGACCCTCGTCCACCCCCGACCTGGCCGCCACACAGGAATCTGCCGACCAGCAGGCGCTGATCCAGAAGCTGTTTGATGGCGACTTTATCAGCACCACGAATTGGAGGCATGACAGCCTGATCTCCTATTCAGATGAATGGGCCAAGTTGGGTTGGTACTCCTGGAAACCCGTTCCCAGCAGCACCAGCGCGGATTTCATCATCCGCACGGATGTGAGCTGGGAAAGCGCCAGCAACACCCCGGACGATTCCGGCTGTGGTTTTGTCTTTCGCGAGCAGCCCAATAAAGATCATTACGTGATATATATCGCCATGAACGGCTACCTCCAGGCGGCGCATAATTTGAGCAGCAACTGGGTCAATATGGGCGATGCGTATTACGGCAAAGGCTCACTCAGCGCCAAACACAACCTGACCCTGGTTGTGAGTGGCAACACTTTTTCAGTCCTGGTGGATGACAAATTTATCAGGAAATACAGCGGATTTAAAGACAAACTGACCAGCGGCGAGCTGGCCTATACAGTGATTTCGGGAACAAACAAGGATTTTGGCACCCGCTGCCAGTTCGAAAACACCCAGTTATGGACCAATCCGGATTAGCATTGGCAGGGATTTACCTGACATCGCGCGGTTTAAGCTTTTGAGGAATGCGAAATGAAAAAACATCCCGCATTTACGCGATCCGCCATTTTAACCATACTGGTTGTGATGTTTATTTCAGCCTGCCGCCCGGCCGCGACACCCACCCCCATTATTAAAACCATCCTGATCACGGCCACTTTTCCCCCGCCGACCGCCACCCAACCGCCCACGCCGACCAGCAGCCCCACGCCCAGCCCGACACCCACTCCCGACCTGGCAGCCACCCAGGCCTACTCCGCTGGGCAAAGCGAGCTGCAGAAGTTGTATGAAGCCGGTTACATCACCACAAAGGAGTGGGGCTTTTTCGCACTCCAACCTGACGTGAACCTGACCAGGAAGGCCAGTGACAGCCCCTGGTTTAACCTTGACGCCTCCCCATCCAATGATTTCATCCTGCGCACCGATCTAACCTGGGCCGGTTCGGCCAACTCGCCGAATTATTCGGGCTGCGGTTTTGCATTTCACATTCAACCCAATGGGGACGCCTATTTGATGTATCTCTCCACGAATGGTTATGTAACCACGTCTTACAGCCAGGGTGCGCAATGGAATAATATGGGGCGCGCCCATTTCGGGAATGGCAGGGAAAGCGGTAAAGTAAACCTGACCCTGATTGCGAAAGAGCATACCTTCACGGTTCTGGTGGATGACAAATTGGTCAAGACTTATACCGGCTTTCCAGACCGGCTGACCAGCGGTGGTCAGGCCTATATGATTGCTTCGACAAAGGAAGACAGCCAAGGCATCCAGTGCGGTTTCGGGGATACAAGCCTGTGGGCCAACCCGGTATATTTAATTGGTTTCTTTGATCCGTTACAGCCGGGCGGGGGATGAATCCTGTTCCGCGCACCCCGCCTGGCGTGGTCAGGCAGGGCTGGAAATCTTTGCTATCACGAGAGACCCGCCTCTACCGCCGGTCGGTCACCGGCCTTTTTTTTTGGGGGGTATATCTCCCCGGAGACTTCGGAAGTCTTTAAGACTTCCGAAGTCTGGAATGGGCGCGCATCTGGACGCTGTTTCGTGCGGGCAGGTTGACTCGCCTGGCATGGTCAGGCAGGGCTGAAAATCTTTGCTATCACGAGAGACCCGCCTCTACCGCCGGTCGGTCACCGGCCTTTTTTTTGGGGGGTATATCTCCCCGGAGACTTCGGAAGTCTTTAAGACTTCCGAAGTCTGGAATGGGCGCGCGATGGTTGTGTAAGGGCG
>CAIWAX010000428.1 GCA_903910795.1 uncultured Anaerolineae bacterium | reverse complement strand
GTGCGAGGTGAAAGAACCCTTCCCTAAAGGGAAGGGGGAGACAGTACTTTTCGTAGTGATTTCGCACAGCGGCCCAA
This sequence comes from uncultured Anaerolineae bacterium, assembly GCA_903910795.1. GTDB lineage: Bacteria > Chloroflexota > Anaerolineae > Anaerolineales > Villigracilaceae > UBA5195. The sequence continues at coordinate 47,087 of CAIWAX010000428.1, read as the reverse complement.
TTCGGGCCGCTGTGCGAAAACACAACTTGCGCGGCGAACCATCGAAATTTAGTTCTTATACCCACATTTTTCCCGAATGGAAAGTACCCACGATTTGCTCCCGCAAGGGCATCGGGACGATGTTAGCAAATCGTTCAGTATGATTATGCCCAAACCAAGACATGGGTGAGCAGTTACGTTTTTTGTTTCCATATCTGCTTTCAGGAACAAGCCCTTATGGTTTCAGCGCCCGGGTTGCCAGGTATGTTGGTGTATAGGTGCTGATTTCGGTACCATTGTGCCGGTCTTCGTACAGGCCGGTAATGTGAAAACCCACATCTGTTTGACCCGCCAATTGGTCAGTCAAAGAATGGCTGTACTCAAGCGGCCAGTTGCCAGCGCGGTGCCGTTCAACTATTTCAGGATGGTCAGCATCTGCATACGGCAGCCTGTATTTGACCTCCATGATCCCTATTTCAGATTTATCCATATCAAACAAATAAAAGATCGGATTCATAAACCCAGCCAGCATGCTTCCGCCATGCCGTAAAACGCGATAGGCTTCCTTCCAAATTGGGCGGACTTCTGGTATGAAAACATTGGAAACCGGGTGAAAGATGAAATCGAAAGATTCATCGGCAAAGACTGCCAAGTTACGGGCATCGCCTTCCACAGTGTGTAAATTTGATAATTCCTCGCGCTCTGCCACCTCACGATCGCGGTCCAGTTGGCGCGGCGAGTTGTCAAAAACCGTGACATTTGCTCCTAGCGCGGCAAAGACTGGGCCTTGCTGCCCGCCGCCGCACGCCAGCGCCAGCACATCCAATCCTTTGAAATCGGGAAACCAATCGCGCGGTACAGGCAAGTTTTCGGTCAAAAGTACCGAAAAATCGCCCTTCCTTGCGCGCGCGATTACTTCTGAGCTGACTGGCTTTGTCCATGGGTTCTCACCTGAATTTACCTGGCTGTCCCATGCGTCACGATTAAATCCGCGAACATCAAAATTCTGATCCATGTTTCCTCGTTCGTTGAAACCCACATCTTTTCAGAGCAGGCGGTAGATGGGCAGTCACGATTTTCTCACTTGCTGTTGGCGATGATCTTTTCAATATCTCCGGCGTGTTCTTCTTCATGCGGCCCAAAAATATTAATGATGTCCGCAAGTGTACCATGCTCACCCCAGGGTAAAACATAATCAAAGTCTATTTTCTCTTCGGGTATTTCTTGAAGCAGGTTGAGAAGGATATTACGGGTTTGAATATACTCGCGATAGATATGATCATAATCCAATCCCTCGCGAGTGGACACCGTCTCGGCGTTGTAGGCGTCAATCCCGCGCGAGGCGGGTGTGGCTGGAATTTGGCCTGCCATCAGCGACTGGAGAAATGCGATCACGGCATCATCCCAGCCGGATAAATGGGCAAGCATTTCGCGGATTGTCCATAGCGGATAGATCTTGCGATTTAGATCGATTTCATCCAGTTGCGATAACATCTTTGCGCGCGAGCGCTGCAGGATGGCGATCAGTTCTTTGCGTTCGTTCATATCCACATCCTTATATTGAGCAAGCTTGTTTTACGGCGAATGTTCGCTGAATTACTTTTTCTTGTTGAAATGCAAAAGCAGATAAATACCCACACCCAGCGCCAGGGCACCCAGCACAAATCCGCTGAAGTTGGAAATAAAGTCACTGATTAACTCCCATTGGCTTCCAAAAGCATAACCCAATCCGCCATAGACCAGCACCCAGGTCAGTTCGCCCAGCATTGCAAAGGTAAAAAACTTTTTAAACCCATAACCACTGCTACCCGCAATCAACGTCACCGGCAGAGCCAGGGCGGTCAATAACCAGCGTGTCAGAAACACCGCAGTTCCCCCCCGCCGGGTGAATAGTCTTTGAGCATTTTTCCAGGAGGAAGTCTGCCCGAAGCGTTGATTAAGCCAACTACTGGCAAAATACCCAACCGCATACAGTGAACCATCGCCTGCAATCGTTCCCAGATAGCCAAGCAGCGGGGTTGAATACGCATCCAGCAAATTTTGACGGATGAAGGCTCCCGCGGCAATTACGATTAAAGTGCTGGGCAGCGGAACACCCAGCCCACCCAGGTACAACATACCCGTCACCATTGGCGCGCCGTAAGCTGCCATCCAACTGATGGCCAGCGAACTTAAATCAATACCGCTCATGGCTTCATGCCCTGGGCATCGACAATCTTCTGTATGGCGGCTATCAGGGCTTTCACTCCACCGTTATAATGGGTTTCATCGCTTAAAAAGCCAAGTGGTTTATATGCATTTCCGACTGGGGTGATGCCGGCCGCCTGCAATATTGAATCTGCCGGAATGCCGCTCGAGTTGGCAATATAAGCCACGTTCATCCAATCCTCAACCTTTTGTTCAATCAGACCAGTCATAACCGGGTTGGCACGATATGCCAAGATTACGGTTTTGACATGTTTTAATATTGCTGGCTGTCCATCCACGGTACCAAGCTGCATTTGCAGGTTGAGCCTTGCCAATCCGATCAGGCTGGTTTCCTTTTTGGGCTGTATGTGTAGTTCATCAAACAAATATTTTTGGGGTACGGCGTACGCGACAGCCACATAGCGCAGGCTCATCCATGGGCGGATTAAATCTGGTGACAGGTTCCCCGCCTGGAAATTATTCTCGGCAGCATAGCTCGCTTCCTTATAAAAGTCGAACATGCCCTTGCCCTTAGGGATCATGATGGCAATGCCCCCGATGATCAAAATTAGCGCGATTATCTGGATGATGGAAATAGACTTGATTTTTTCAATCAGGCTCTTCATACAGTTCCTTTTCTGGGAGGCAAACTCACTTAACCGTCTGCAGACCTCCGGATTTTATCCATACCGAACTTATGGGTACTTTCCATTAGCCCGCTGTCACGTGCCCTGTGGGTGGGGGCATCTTCGCGATCATCTCCACAAATTTATCCACAATATCAGGGTCAAAATGCTCCCCGGAAAGTTCCTTGATATATTCAATCGCCTCGAGTTGGGTCCAGGCCGGCCGGTATGGACGGTCACTGGTAAGCGCATCCCAGACATCGACCACTGAAAACAAGCGCGCCGCGAGTGGAATCTGCTTACCCTTCAAACTGCGCGGGTAACCTTTCCCATCCCATCGTTCGTGGTGGCAGTATGGAATTTCAAGCGCCGGATTTAAATAATCAATAGGCGACAGCATATCATAAGCAAATTTCGGGTGCTGGCGCATGATGAGCAGTTCATCATCCGAAAGGTTATCCGGTTTAAGCAAGATGCGGTCCGGAACACCCATTTTCCCAATATCGTGCAGCAAAGCCCCGCGTCGGATGTGCATCAACTGATCACCGCTGATCCCCATTACCTGGGCCAGTTTGGCGGTCATGGATGTCACCCGCAAGGTATGACCTTCCGTTTCCTTGTCGCGTAAATCCATGGCCCTGGACCAACCCTCGATGGTTGATTCGTAGGCCTGATTTAATTCCTCCAGCGAACTCTGGATGCCTTTAAATAACCTGGCATTTTCGATCGCTGCGGCAGCCTGGTGTGCAAAAGCCTGGGCCATAGAAGCTGCCTCCTGACTGTAGGCAGCAAACTGATAATTATCAAGGGTGATTACCCCAATCACCACTCCGCGCGTGATTAGTGGCACACTCATCCAACCGCGCACAATTTTTGTATCTCCCCAACCTTCAAAATGTGGGTTTGCGCTGGCATCATCCAGGATGATGGGCATGCATTTCGCCTTGACTTCCTGAAAAAGAGGATCAGTTGCCGGGAAACTTCTACCGAGAAGTTTCCCGGCCTTAATGTTTCCATCCACAATTCTGATAATCAGATGATCACCTTCCAGTAAGAAAACGGAAGCACTGTCATAATGCACAACTTGTTTTAACGAAGTCAGGATCGACTCGAGCACCTGATCGAGATCCAGGGATGTGGAAAGCGCAGCCGTGGCCTGACGCAGGGTTTCGGCCTCCTGGCGGCGCTGCCTCTCCAAATTAAATAAGCGCAGCCGCCCGATGGAAACCGCCATTTGACCGGCAATGGTAACCAGCATGCGTTCGTCATCGTCCGAAAAGAAGCCAATCTGCTTACTCTCAGCGTTGATGACGCCCAAAGATTCTCCCCCGGTCTTGATTGGCACACATAATTCTGAACGAATATCCATGGTTACTTCAACATAGTCCGGTTCAGCACGGACATTGACAATCCGGCGTGGTTTCCCGCTCAGGATGACCTGGCCTGAAACACATTTTTCACACAAAACCACCGTTGAGACACTACTCGTCAGTCCCCTGTATGAAGAGTGCACCTTCAATTCCTTGCCGTTTTCGCTCAGAAGGAGCACTCCAAAATTATCGGGATAAAACGTATTACCAACTTCCTGGGTGACAAGCTCCACCAGTTCATCTATGGTGTTTACCTGTATTCCACCCCGGGCAATATTATGAAGCGTAGTCAATTCCTTCAACTGGCGCTGTAGGGCTTTTTCTGCCTGTTTGCTGGCCGTGACATCATCCACGACAGAAAGAATTCGGGAAATCCGCCCTTGCTCATCCCTATCAAACACATAATAAAGGTATTTGAACCAATGCCAGGAACCATCCTTCCCAAAACTGCGAAATTCAATTTGCCTGGTCTCGCCATCTCTAAGCGACACCAGGTTTTTCATAAACTCAGTCTGACCTTCGCGGTCATCGGGATGTGTGAGAGCACTACGCTCAGGAACAGACATGGCATTGTATTCTGACATACTCATCTCGTTAAAAGCCGCGCTGATGGAGTTGTCAAATTCCGCTTGCGAAGTTTGATAGTTATAAACACTGATTCCAAGTGGAATGGCGGTTAAGACATGGTCAAGAAAAGCCTGGGTGGAGCGCAGTTCTTGTTCTGCTTTCTTGCGCTCGGTAATATCGCGAGCCAGGGCAATAATGGCTTGTTTTCCAAAATAGGTTGTCGGAAAGAGACGCACCTCTTTTGGGAATGTTTTGCCATTCGAACGAATTCCCAAAAATTCAAACTGTTGTACATTCCCCGCAAATGCATTTTGAACAGCTTTTGCCACGGCGTCTATATCATTCTTTCCCGGCGCCCCCAAAAATTCAGGCGTTTTCCCAAGGAATTCTTCCTTGGGGTAACCATACATACTAACTGCTCCATCGTTAACATCCAGGAAGTACCCTTCCTGATCCTGGATATAAAGCGCATCTGTGACACTATTAAAGAGACCTCGATAGCTTTTTTCACTCTCACGCAATGATTCCTCGGCTTGCTTGCGCTCGCTGATGTCAAAGGCCACTCCGATTACATGGCTGACCCGGTTGTCTGTGCCCAAAATGGGTATGTAATTGATTTCAAATATACTCTTGCCAACCTGTGTATCCCGATGACGTGGTTCACCAGCCAAAGCCGAGTTCATATCTTCTATTATTTCGGGGTAATCCCTGTACAATTCAAAAACTGACTGGCCTACAACCTGACCGGCCTTGAGACCCAACTTCTCGAGGCCTTTGCCTTCTGAAAGAGTAAAAAATCCACTGGGATCAATTACGAAGGAAATCAATGGCGCGCGTGTGACAATCACGCGGAACCGTTCTTCGCTTTCGCGCAGGGCCACCTCAGCTTGTTTGCGCTCGGTCAACTCGCGCTGAGCCTCATCCAACAGCCTGGCGTTTTCAACTGCGATGGCAGCCTGATCTGCAAACAGGCTTGCCAGACGGACTTCGTCTGGGTTCCATGAACCAGAAATTTCATCGTCAGTGATGGTAATGATTCCGATAACCTGCCCTTTTACATTCATGGGTACACCCAACACCCGATGGAAAGGCGCATCCTCGTAAACCGCAGCGTGGTTTGACCAGGTTTTGTAATCATCAATCATGATATATTTTCCGGTTTTGGCAACCAGACCGGAAACCCCTTCACCTGCACTCAGGGTTGTGCCGATATATTTGGGAGCCAGGTTGTGAGCAACAACTAATTCAAGTATATTGCCACGCTCAGGCCGAACGAGATACAAACCACCCATATTCGCTTTAAGCAGACCAGCCGCCCGTTCCACAATGGTTTGCAGTAACGGCAGCAACTCGTTTTGTGAATTGATCTCGATTGAAGTGCGGTACAAAAATTCCAATTCCTGGGCGCGTTGCTTCATTGCATTTTCAGCCTGGAGTTGTTCGGTAACATCATGTGCAATTCCATAAGCGCGCTCATCGTTAATCGGCAAGAATGTCAGGTGAGCAATGCGGTTTGTCCCATCCGGCCGGTTATAAATCACGTTTTTAAATTCCAGCGTTTCCTGAGAAATGGAAATCAGTTCGAGACGGTATTCAACACCGCCCGGAGTAATATCCATTACTGTCAGGGTTAACAACTCTGCCAAAGTCCTGCCTGTCAATTTTTCGGCAGCTTTATTGGCGTTCAGGTAGCGTCCTGTTTTTTTCTCAACGATAAAAATGGCGTCGTTCGAGCGCTCAAACAGCAAGCGCAACTGCTGCTCACTTGCCGTTAAAGCCACCGCTCCACGTCGCCTCTCCTCTCTGCCACGCGCTTCACGAATTTCACGGCGCAACACTTCAGCAAGGCGGTTCAAATTCCCTTTCATCAGGAAATCATGTGCCCCAGAGCGCATAATTTCTACGGCCGTAGCTTCACCGATCGTGCCGGATACAATAATGAACGGCAGGTCATTGCCGCTCCGTTTGAGGGTTTCAAGCGCTTTGGGCGCACTGAAAACAGGCAAGTTATAGTCGGAAATCACTGCATCCCATTTTTTCGAAATCAGGGCAGCCTGCATTTGCGGGGCAGTCTGTACGCGTTCCAGTTCCAGATCAAATCCCGCCTTACGCAAATCATGAGCAAGCAGGATAGCATCCTGTTCGCTGTCTTCGACCAATAACAACCTGATCAATTCGCCCATAGTACCTGCTCCAATCCCATTAAAAAAGAACAAAAAATTACTGAAAAATAATGTGCTGGCTGGATTCAGGTTTGCTTGGAAAAACAGGATCAAATAATATCGATCCTTTCAATTATAAAGCCGAAAATCCAGGATCGGAATTTTCGGCCCTCCCGATTTCTGTCAATTCCCTCGATGGTTCTTTATAAAATGGCTCTACCGTTTTTAATGGGAAAATCCTTTTAAACACAACGGACGCAATGGCCTCAAAGGAAAAGCAGGTCCAAAAGCAGAGGTTTCATACCCATTGTGTCCCTGGTCTCCGAAACCCGCATGCAGTTGGTGGGGAGTGTATATTTTTTGCAAATTACGAGAGCGCCGTAAAAATCAAAGCAAGCAAGATGGTACGATAAACATTGCCTGGCGGTTTTGCCTGATGATTTATCACGGTTATTGCCATTAAATCTCCAAGAATTTTAAACCCTTTATACCTTTGGCGATGTTTGTGGTTTCGTAGTATATTTTCTACCACAAGGAAATTTTCTTATGGCATTGATCAGTCTTCAGGATGTTAGTCTGGGGTTTGGTGGACCACGACTCCTCGAAAATATAAATTTACAAATTGAGCGCGGCGAATGGATCGGCCTGTTGGGACGTAACGGGATGGGCAAATCTACCCTGCTAAAACTTCTGAACGGCGACTTGCTGCCACATAGCGGCAGCGTTGCCAGGCAGCAGAATTTGCGTGTTGCATATTTGCCCCAGGAAGTTCCACAGGGATTAACCGGCACTGTCAGCAGTATCGTTACCGCCGGTTTGGAGACCGAATCCATCGGGATTAGCCAGGAAGACCACTGGCAGCGCCAGCTCCAGGTTGAGCAGGTCATTTCGCGTATGCAGCTCGATCCGACTGGAAAATTTGAAAACCTTTCCGCAGGTTTGAAACGCAGAGTGCTGCTGGCGCGCGGGCTGGCCCAGGCCCCAGATCTCATCTTACTGGATGAGCCTACCAACCACCTGGACATAGAATCGATTGACTGGCTTGAAAATTTTCTAAAACGATGGGGCGGTACCCTGGTTTTTGTCACCCACGACCGGGTTTTCCTACAAAAACTGGCCACCCGCATCATAGAATTGGACCGCGGCCGCCTGTTCGATTGGAATTGCGATTACCCAACCTTCCTGCAGCGCAAAGAGGGCATGCTTTCAGCCGAAGCAGAACAGAATGTTCTCTTTGACAAAAAACTCGCCCAGGAAGAACAGTGGATCCGTAAAGGTATTGAAGCGCGCCGTACCCGGAATGAAGGCCGCGTGCGCGCGCTGAAACGGCTGCGTGAAGCTCGCCAGGAACGCCGTGATCACCCCGGAAAAGTGCGCATGCAAATCCAGGCTGACAGGGTTTCTGGGCGGCTGGTGATCGAGGCTAAAAACGCCAGTTACGCTTACGATAAGCAGACCGTTGTGCGTGAATTCTCCACCACTATCCAGCGCGGTGACAAAATTGGCATTATCGGCCCCAACGGCTCCGGGAAGACCACTCTGCTGCGCATTTTGATGGGCGAACTGGCGCCCCAACAAGGCCACATTGAGCACGGCACGAACCTTGAAATTGCTTATTTTGACCAGTTGCGTGCCCAATTGGATGACAGTAAATCCATCCTGGAAAATGTTGGTCAGGGCGGTGATACTGTCACGATCAATGGCCGCAGCCGAAATCTGATTGGCTACCTCGAAGATTTTTTATTCACCCGTGACCGGGTACATGCTCCTATCAGCGCCTTATCCGGTGGTGAACGCAACCGGCTGCTGCTGGCCCGTATGTTCGCCCGGCCTACCAATCTGCTGGTGATGGATGAGCCGACCAACGATCTGGATATCGACACCCTTGAAATACTGGAAGACCTGCTGCTGGAGTACCCGGGCACACTGCTGCTGGTTAGCCATGATCGAGCCTTTTTAAACAACCTGGTGACCAGCACGCTGGTATTGGATGGCAATGGAAATATTGGAGAGTTTATTGGCGGGTATGATGACTGGCAGCGCCAGGCTCCAAGCGTCAGCTCGGAACCCGTTGAAGAAAAAGAGAAAGCGCGCAAAACCTCTGCCCTGCCGATCGGAAGCCAGGGCCAGTCTGAATCCTCGCGCAAACCAGGTTACAAGGAACAACGCGCGCTGGCAGCCCTGAAACAAGAACTTGCAGATTTACCCTCGCGAATTGAAAAGCTGGAGGCAGAGCAGCACCAACTGGGTGCCGCCATGGCTGATCCTGCTTTTTACCAGCGAGATAGCGCTGAAATCAGCCGTGACGCCGCCCGTCTGAAAGAACTTGAAGATGAACTGGCCATGGCGTATGCACGCTGGGAGGAATTGGAACAGGGCTGAGTTGCGGGCAGGAGAATTAAGCCGCCATTTATTATCAGTAGGCGCAAAATCAACATATAGGATAAGTTCAAGCCAATTTGCTTAGGCAGAAGCTTTTGCCTGTATCACAGCACAAGTGAATTCGAGCAAGAGCGAACGAATAGCGCTCACATAATATTTACCGGGCAATTCTCGTCAAATTCTTCAACGACTACTCAGGCACTTTTCGAAGCTTTTTGACCCATTTTTTGCCCATTGGCAGCTAAAAATAGCTTTTTGAACATTAAATCTGCCTGCTCAAGATACTCCAATTTCTTCCATCATGATAAGTTCCCCAACCCGCAGGTGCTTAATGGTCAGTTGATCAATTTCAATCGAGCCCAACCGGGATTGATCAACTGACAGCCGGCGAATCATTAACCTGCCAATTACCAAAATCCCAATGGCACAAGCGCCAAGCGCCAGCGCTCCGATTGCCAGAGCGCCCACCGCTTGTGAACCAACCGCCAGTGAACCAACTGCCTGTTTTTCGATGGCCTGTGTCCCGGCAGCCACTTCTTTATTTTCGGGCTCCAATTCACCATCCACGCTCATCGGTACAACATCTTTTTCATCTTGCTGATATTCTGTTGATTCCACGTTCGCCTCCTGAATATTTATTTATATCGAAAATGACAGAACCTTAGCGCTGTTGGTTGGCGCTTAAGCGCAGGCGGGCTGTTTCCCGGCTGCCAACCGCCGGAATATGTTCCAGCGCTTCCCCCAGGCCAAATGCGGGCATGTTGTCGTATACACATTCATATTGATCAAAGCTCACCTGGTAGGTTTCATGCCAGATGCCCACGCTGCCGTCCGAGCCAATCGCCTGATTAAATTTTTTCCAGGCCGACAGGTGCGCATCGGAAGGATCCCTCGCAAATTTTTCCAGCGCCTCAAACGACTCCCAATATTGGATGATCACCGGGCCTCTGAGATTCCAGAAATATTCGGCGTGTAAAAAGCCTTTTTCAGGATGTGTAAACAGTGTAACCAGCATGGGTGTCATGACAGATGCGACCGGCCACCACTTGTCAACGCGCCACCACTTGTTGATACGCATCCCAATTAAGAATACAACGAACGGTTTTTCGGTTTTGGCAGTATAACGACCATTATAGATGTTTGACATTGGAAAATTTCCTTGACTCAGTCTACGTATTATTTGGTTTGGCGGGCTATATCTGCACGCAGCCAGGCCAACGTTTCTTTGAGCGCCTGGGGCAGCGGCGTGCCCTTCAACCCAAAGGCTTTTTCGGCTTTGCTGGTATCCATGACAAAAGGCTGAGTCCATTCGTAGAGCATTTCAACCGTCTCGCGGATCATTGGGTCAAACAATCCCAACGCGCGCAAAATCAGTGCGCCAGCCGCCATATACTTGACCGGCTTGCCGGCTTCCACCTCAAGCATTTTTACAAATTCAAGCTGGGTTACTGGAGCAGGGCTGGGCGTAAACCAGATTTGCCCAAACGCTTCGTCATGTGTGCCGAGTGTAGCCAGTAGTTTGCCAAAATCAGGCACATACGAAAAACTGTGGGGTTGATCCAGCCTGCCAAGCAGATTGATCGTCTTGCCCAACAGCGCCGGGCGGATGGTGATATCCGTGACGGCGTGATCCTCCGGACCAAAGAAGTTGGAGGCCCGCCCAATGGCTGCCTGCAGCTTGCCACTGGCATGTGCATCCATGACAGCCCGCGCCATTTCGGCCCGCACCTTGCCTTTTTTCGTATGGGGTTGGTAGGGCATATCTTCGCGCAAGGGCTGCCCGTGTGTATCCCCATACATATAGAGGTTATCACCAACCACCAGTTTCGCGGCATTCTGCGCCACAGCCTCCAGAATGGCTTTCTGGAAACTCGGAAACTTTTCAGCCCATTCAGTGTACATGGGCTGCGCACATTGGTACACCACAGACGCTTCGCGCGTCACCTCAGTGTTCCAGGCGATATTGAACGCATCCCCGGCCACAACCTCCACGCTTGCCGGAAGATCGCTGGCTTTCCCGGAACGGTTGACCACCCGCACCTGTTTTCCCAAACGAACCAGTTCGCGGGCTGTTGATTTGCCCAATGGGCCGCTGCCAAAAATTACATGCAATTCTGTTTTCATTTTCTCTCCATAATTTGCCAGTTTTTCCTGGCTTGATTATAAAAATATCCGGGTAAGACCAAACTACCAACAAACCAGAGTTTCTTATTCTTTAATATGCGCATATGGCTTATTCTTGAGCGTTGCAGCCATGCCCCAGCCTTTGGCCTGCTGCTGCCAACCGTAGCTTCCCATCAGCCTGTATAACCAGGCCGGGATGAACGGTTTTGCCAGCAGCGCCTGAGCCTGGTTGGGAATGGCCTGCCCTTGTGCCAGAGCCTCAGCCGCCAGCTTAAGCGCCTGCTTGAGGACCGTGACACGCCCATCCATCTCATCCAGCCGTCCACCGTGCACCATGCCTTCGCCCGCTCCTAAAGCCAGCGAACCGGCCCATATAAACCCGGCCTGCCGGGCAAAAGTTCCGCAAATTGCCAGGGCCGTGTCATTATGGTGTGCCTCTGGGAAACCGCAGTTGGCAATTGCCGCAAACATTTGGCCTGTTTTTCGCTCATGGCGCCGGGTTGCGATGCGCTCCAGTGCTTCGATCACTGGCGCAGGCAGCGAATCCACATAGAGTGGGAAAGCCAGCAGCAGCAGGTCCGCCTGATCAACTGCGTCGAACATGGCTTGCATTTTTTCCGTTGATTTCAGGATGGTGTGGAGATAAATGGTCTCGGTCTGGATCGAATGTTCTTCCAGACGTTCCAATACGTAGCCGCCCAACGAGTGAGAGGTGCTTTTTTTTGTGCGCGGGCTGCCGACCAGTAGCACCGCCCGACGGATGGCAGGTGAGAAGGGTGAGGCCTGAGCAGCAGGCAGGTTTACAACCTCGCTGGCTCTGACCGCCAGTATTCCACAGCCGTTTTGGATTTGATCCAAACAGCCGCTCAACACAGCCTGAATTTCACTGCCGGTCTGATTTGCTAGAACGACCGCGCTGACCGCATTTTTGGCATAGAAATTAATCGCGTTCCTGGTTGTCAATTGCCGGAAAACCGCTTCGGCTTGTGTGTCAGCTTCATCTTGCCAGCCTAGCGCCAGGAAATCTGGATAATTGGTATAACGCGGGGCGTGATGCGTTTCACCATTGATCTTTGCAAAGAACGGCGCGATGTTCTGGATCTGGTGGTCTACAATACGCTTGAGCCCCGATGAATACCCGCCAAACATGACCGGTGTCAGGTATACCATCAAGTTGCTATTGACAATTTCATCGGCAATCCTGCGATTGTCGTCATTAACATTGCATACCCCGGGGTTGCGCACCCAGCAAAAGAAATCACCGGCGCAGTTGCCAATGGTTTGATCGCGCAGGACGATGATCTCCGTTTCCCAACCGCGCGCCTGAAGTTCCTGGCTCAGGGCCGCGCTCATACGTCCGCCCATGCTGTCATTTTCTTTTGAACCGTCCAGCAAGATTGCTTTCATCAAAACACCTCCAGTTTTTAGATAGAAGACTTCAGTTTGAGTTTCGAACCACAAGTGCGGTATGCGAAACATGCGTAAGAATGAAAAGGAATGCGCAGATCAGGTAAATCCCGGGCCAGTAGGGGATGGGAAAATAGAGTTGCCAGTTCCATAACAGGATAGGCAGGAGCAGCAAGCTGTTCAGAAGAAACCCGGTCGGAAAACTGCTAGTCATTTTGAAACTATTCGTTCCCGTGCAGGAACCGGGATTATTCCATGATAAACTGGCGAATGAGGCTCATTAGTTCGTACATATATAGCGCGTTGCCATCCTTACCGAAAGGCGGCAGATTATTGGCAATTTCGAGCGAAACAATGCCATGCACCCGGGCCCAAATCAGCACCGCCACCGATAGGCTTAAAATGTCGTAGTTGCCGCCGTAGCTCTTCCACATATCAAAACTAAATTTATATTGTTCGTTAACCTCAGGAAAATCCTGCGCATTAAGCTTACCAGCCAGCCGCATGGCATCCACAACACTTACCAGCGCACTGAGCGAGCGAGCAGCCGAAGGCAACACTCTCTCCATCGGCGCTTCATAGCCCGGAATGGGCGTGCCGAAAATCAACTGGTAGCGCTGGGGCTGACCCAGGGCCCACACACGGTAAGCCATTCCGATCGCCAGCATTCTCCCGGTCAGATCATTCTCGGGCATGGCATCGCGCGCTTGCACCTGCGAATCGCCAAAAGAAGTGTAAGCATCAATGATCAGCGCTGTCACCAGATCGTCACGGCGCGGAAAGTAGTTATAAATGGCTGGAGCTGTGATCCCCAATTCACGGGCGATGGCTCGTAGAGAAAGGGTTGGGGCGCCGTATTGTGCAATTTGCTTCCATGCAGTGGCTTTGATGGCTTCTTGCAGGCCAGCCTGTTGAGCAGTCTTTAGTGGTCGGGCCATGTTTGCTCCTTCCCGGGCAAAACCAGGATTACAGTAAATAAACATTGTATATTTATACTGTAAATATACAATGTTTATTTACTGTTGTCAAGGGTTTTCTCAACTAAAAAAATTCGAAACTGATCTGATAAACAGCTTGAATAGAACAAATATTCGAGTTATAATAGATGAATAAGTGTAAATTTGTCCTGATTATTCAACGGAGGCTAAAATGTCATTCAGTTCGGTCAATTGGTTCGCAGTGGTGGTATGTGTGCTGGTCAGCATGATCAGCGGTTCTTTGTGGTATAACCCCAAAACTTTTTATCCCGTCTGGCGAAAAGGGATAGGGACGCCTGAGAAAGCCGAGCCCGGATCAGCCAATATGAGCATGGTCTGGGGGTTAACCGTGTTTTCATCGTTTGTCCAGGCGGTGGCGATGGCTTTGATGGTCAATGCCATGGGAGGCTTAATGGGCGGCACCAATCTGATGACTGGCGCTGGAACCGGCTTCATGCTCTGGCTGGGTTTCGTAGCCCCAACCTACCTGGTTAATAAACTTTTTGCCGGGCAAAGTCTAAAAATCTGGGCCATTGAAGTTGGCAACCACCTGGTCAATTTCGTGCTATTTGGCGCAATCCTGGGTGCATGGCGCTAAGGAAAAAACACACATGTTAAAAATTACCCCCTTTCTGTGGTTTGATAACAATGCTGAAGAAGCTATGAATTTTTATCTCTCGATTTTTAAAGATTCAGAAATACTTGGCGTTTCGCGATACGGCGAAGCTGGCCCGGGTGTGCCCGGCACAATCATGACTGCCAGTTTCAGATTGGAAGGCCAGGAGTTCGCGGTATTGAATGGCGGCCCATATTTCAAGTTTACCGAGGCGGTTTCATTTTTTGTGAGCTGCAATACTCAGGAGGAAGTTGACTGTTATTGGAGCCAGCTCTCAACAGGCGGCGAAGAAAGCCAATGCGGCTGGCTGAAAGATAAATTTGGTCTTTCCTGGCAGATTGTGCCAACAGCTCTTGGAAAGCTAATGGGCGATCCGAGCCCGGCGAAATCTCAGGCAGTGATGCAGGCTATGCTCCAAATGCGTAAAATTGAGATTGACGGTCTGCAACGCGCATACGATCAGGCATAAAAGGCAATTTCATCAAGATAGGAGAAAATATGAGAGGCGTACGATTATTGGTAGGCACACGCAAGGGCGCTTTTATCCTGACATCTGATGAAGAACGCCAAAAGTGGGAAATCAGCGGTCCGCACTTCGCGGGTTGGGAAATCTATCATATCAACGGTTCCCCGGCTGATCCCAACCGGATCTATGCCTCCCAATCTACGGGCTGGTTCGGGCAGTTAATCCAGCGCTCAGATGATGGCGGGCTGACATGGTCGCCGGTGGACAACAAGTTTGAGTATGCGGGCGGCCCCGTCACTCACCAGTGGTATGACGGCAGCCAGCATCCGTGGGGTTTCAAACGCGTCTGGCGGTTGGAACCTTCGTTAACTGATCCGGATACAGTATATGCCGGGGTGGAAGACGCGGCTTTGTTTCGATCAACCAACGGTGGGAAAAGCTGGCAGGAGCTGCCTGGGCTGCGAGATGTCAAGGGACAGCTCTGGCAGCCCGGTGCGGGTGGGATGTGTCTCCACACCATTCTGTTGGACCCTACCAATCCCCGACGAATTTATGTTGCCATCTCTGCTGCGGGCGCTTTCCGCAGTGATGATGGTGGCGAAACCTGGCTGTCGATCAACCACGGCCTCTTTTCGGGAGATGAACTACCCGACCCAACGGCCGAAGTTGGCCATTGCGTGCATAATCTCGCTATGCATCCCAACCGCCCGGATGTATTGTTTATGCAAAAGCATTGGGACGTCATGCGTAGCGATGATGCGGGTGGAATGTGGCGGGAAGTGAGCGGAAATTTGCCGAGCGATTTTGGCTTCCCGATCGCAGTCCATGCTCACGAACCGGAAACGATTTATGTGGTGCCGATCAAGAGTGATTCTGAACATTACCCACCTGAAGGCAAGCTGCGGGTTTATCGAAGTCGCAGTGGTGGTGGTGAGTGGGAAGCGTTGACGAACGGTTTACCCCAGCAGGATTGTTATGTCAATGTTTTGAGGAGCGCCATGGCGGTGGATACGCTGGATTCGTGTGGGATTTATTTTGGCACAACTGGCGGGCAGGTTTATGCTTCGGCGGATTCCGGTGATCATTGGACAGCCATTGTTCATGATTTACCGGCTGTGCTTTCGGTTGCGGTACAGATTTTGCCATGATCCGTGTTCTACTTCCCACCCACCTACAGCGCCTGGCAAATGTCGGTCGCGAAGTGGAACTGTTGGTTACCGAGCCTGTCACCCAGAGTACGGTGCTGGATGCGCTCGAAGCCAGTTATCCGATGCTGCGTGGAACCATCCGCGATCAGGTTACCCTGGAACGAAGGCCTTACATTCGTTTTTTTGCCTGCGGGCAAGATTATTCACTTGAGTCACCCGAATCGCCACTGCCTGAGGCGGTGGCCAAAGGTAGTGAGCGCTTCAGGATTGTCGGTGCCATGGCCGGAGGATAATTTTATGAGTGTAAAAACCCAAATCGAAGGAAATTTGCCAACCGGGTTATCTCGACCCGCTCTGCGAGCGTTGGCTGGAGCCGGAATCTCGAACCTGGCACAGTTGAGCCAATTCAGCGAAGCGGAAACCCGCAATTTACATGGAATCGGGCCAAATGTACTTGAAAAACTGCGCCGCGCCCTGGCAGAGAATCAGCTCGCATGGAAAGAACACCAGCCCAGGATTGAACAGCGTGACGCCCACGCCTATGCCGCAGTACGGTTACAGGCCCCTATCCCGTTTGGAAAATTTTTGCAGCCAGCCTGGTCAAAAGTACACAATTGGCTGGCCGGGCAGGGGATTCCTCACGAGCCAGCTATCATTCGTTACCTGACCACGGATATGTCAACGAAGTTGGATATGGATGTTGGTTTTGTCATTGATAATCTCATCCCAGGCAGCGCTGGTGTGTTGACAGACACCCTGCCGGATGGACAGTACGCCTGTCTTACCTACACTGGTTCATACCGGGGCAAAGGCGTTTACAAGGCCAATGTGGACATGATCGAGTGGGCTGCGAAAAATGGCATCACCTGGAAAACAGCCGCCAAAGACGGTGCAGAATGGTGGGATGCCCGCGTGGAATGGTATTTCAACGATCCGGCTGTTGACCCTAATCCTGAAACATACCTCACCGAACTGACTTTTATGGTGTCGGAAGAAAAATAACCTAAACCGAAGAAACATTTGCGCCGCCAGATGTACATCTGGCGGCGCAAATGTTCCAATAAAAATTTATTACCTGGCTTTTTAGCGGATTAATTTTGAATAAAAAGTTATGACGCTGAGGATATAAACAAGGGTTGGAGCAATGACCAGGGCCGGTAAAAAATTCCCGACCCGGATTTTTTTAATTTCCAGCAGGCTGCTGAGACCGATCCCTATCAGCAACACGCCGCCGGTGGCGGTCATCTCGTTCATCATGCTTGTGTTAACCACGGCATTTAGCTGAGAAGCCAGCAGGCTGATGGCACCCTGATAAATCAAAACTGGCAGGGCCGCAAAAGCTACTCCGATGCCCAGCGTGGAGGCGAATGCGATTGAGATAATTCCATCCAAGACAGATTTGATCGAAAGGGTCAGGTAATCACCCTTCAGACCATCGCTAATTGAGCCGAGCACTGCCATCGGGCCAGTGCAGTACAGCACGGAAGCAGTTAAAAAACCACGCACAAACTTGCTTGAGGTATCCTGAGAACCACCCATAAACCTTTTTTCCAACCAGGCGCCCAGTTTTTGGATGCCATCTTCCACGCCCCACCACTCTCCCAGGATGGCTCCGAAGATAAGCGCCCCGAGAACGATCAGGGCGTTTTCAGTTTTAAGAAACATTTGCATTCCAACCGCGGAGGTGAATAATCCCATACCTGCGATAACAGTGTTTTTCAAATGGTCCGACAGGCGCGCGCCAAACAGAAGTCCAATTGCACTGCCAACGAGGATTGCGGCAACGTTAATATAGGTCCCGGTCATTTTTTTCCTTTGCCATTCGGGTTGATTTTCCGGCGTTACGGTTCTCGAGCAATTCAAGCGCAAAACACAGCGATGACAGCCGGTTGAGATAAGCAAGCAGGGCCATATTTTCGAGTCCGCCAGCGTGCTGGAGTTCCACCACCCGGCGTTCTGCGCGGCGCACAATGGTACGGGCCAATCCCATGGCCGCGCTGGAGGGCACTTCACCTGGTAGGATAAACTCGCGCGGCACCTCAATTTCGGCGGTAATGGCCTCGGTTTGCCTTTCCAGCCATTTGACACGCTCCTGGTCAATAGTGCGGAATTTTCCAGCGTTTTCTAGGGTAGCGCCGACCTCGGCCATCAACCTATATAAATCGCGTTGAATTTCCACTACCAAAGGAGCAATTTCCGGTGTGTTGGCACTGGCGCGAGCCAGACCCAGAGCAGCGGTGGCTTCATCCAAAGCGCCAAGTGCTTCAATGCGCAGGTCAAATTTTGGGACACGGCCTTCGCCGAGCAGACCGGTGCTGCCTTCGTCCCCGGTTTGGGTATATATGATTGGCATGTGCGCAATTATAATGCCCACATGGTTATGTGCGGGATACCCTGTTGCGTTTTTTTGAACAAAATAAATCATGCTATCAAAAAGCCACCGTCTGGCTGCATTAACAGAGGTTTGGTTTGGCTTGATAAGCGGCTTGACAGTAGCGTATAATGAAAAAATGCGCAGGCAATTGGTATTTTTTCTGGCAACAGCTATTCTGAAAGAAAGGAACAATAAAGGTTATCTCCTCAAAGAAGCCAAA
Organism: uncultured Anaerolineae bacterium; assembly: GCA_903910795.1. Taxonomy (GTDB): domain Bacteria; phylum Chloroflexota; class Anaerolineae; order Anaerolineales; family Villigracilaceae; genus UBA5195. The sequence continues at coordinate 28,482 of CAIWAX010000428.1, read as the reverse complement.
TGAAAAAACAATATCATCGTGAAATCACCAGTAAGGCATTAGGTTTATTTTTTCATCAGCAGGCGTTAGATGAGATTATTGTTGCCAACCTGGAGCAGGATGCCTTGCGTTACCAGGTGGCGCATGATCATTTTCATTATGACAGTAACTCATTTGCAGCCGGAGATGCCTATTGCAAAGAGCAGCGCCACCTGACACTGACTGCTGTGCAAGATGGTAGGGCCTCTGAAGCCCGTCAGGCGTTCGGCCGCTTGACCCATACCGTACAGGATCTGTATGCTCACAGCAATTATGTGGCATTGTGGCGGGAAGAAAATCCCGGGATTCTGCCGGATGGAATTGACCCAGAATCAGCCTTTGTGCTTCAAAATGCTCGCCTACATTCAGGCAAACTCTATTACCCTCTGGAAGCGCTTTCCTTCATCCCGGTCCTTAATAGCTTCATGTTGCCTTTGCTCCCCAAGGATTCGCACGCCTGGATGAACCTTGACGATCCTGGCCGGCCGGGTTTTGATTTTGCGCTTGCCGCGGCTATTAAACGAACTCGCAGCGAATATGAGCAATTGGCAGGCCATTTTTCGAAACAGGAAGTTTCGGTACTTACAGGCAAATAAATTCTAATAATTTAAGGATTTACATAATCAGAAGTAAGCGGCTGTCACGACAGCATCATTAAAAAATCTGAAAAGGTTATAATCATTCTATGGACATGAAAACAGAACTTAACAACGCTGTAAAAGAAGCTATGAAATCTGGTGATGAGGTACGCAAGCGCACTCTTCGAATGACATTGGCGGCCATCAAGCAAATTGAGGTTGACCGCCGGATATCTATTGATGATGCCGCGGTACTTTCTATTCTGCAAAAAGAAATCAAGCTGCGAAAGGAAGCCCTGGAAGAAGCCAAAAAGGCCGGTCGTGATGATCTGGCAGCAGATGCCCAGGCGGAAATTGATGTGTTGATGGCTTTCCTGCCGAAGGCCCCCAGCCCCGAAGAGCTGCTCGCCCTGGTGCAAGCTGCCATTGCAGAAACCGGCGCTGTGGGGCCGGCTGATATGGGCAAGGTGATGAAGGTTCTTCTGCCCAGGTTGGCCGGGCGTGCGCCTGGCGACCAGGTCAGCGCACTTGTACGAGAGCTTCTGCAGAAATAAATTGTGAATTCAGACCCTGTTCTGTGGTGGCGGCGGATTGAAAGGCATGATCTGTATGCCCTGATTTTGCTGATCGTAACCGGTCTGGCTGCCTTTGCCGTGCTTGTGTTGCCGTTGTCCTTGCGGCAAACCTCGCTGCCATTACGCGAAGGACTGGTTTCGCCAACCGATTTGCAAGCCCCCACGAATACTGAATATATCAGCGATGTGCGTACAAACCTGGCGCGCGATGCCGCTGAGCGGGCAGTTTCGCCCATATACACGGCACCAGATCAAGTGATTGCTCGCCGGCAGATGTCCCGGCTGCACAATGCACTGGACGAAATTTCGAGTACACGCACTGATACTGGCACCACCTCTGATCAAAAACATACCAGCCTGGCCGCATTATCTGATCTGGGACTTGACGCAAAATCCATTGACGCCATCCTGTCTTTATCCGATGCACGCTGGGCCTCAGTTCAACAAGATGCATTGCGCGTTCTTGAACAGATCGTGCGCTCCCCGGTGCGCGAAGACAATATTGAAAGCGTACGCGCGGGGGTGCTTTCAAGTGTCAGTTTTGTTTTGAACGATACAGAATCCGCTGTTGTTGTGGATCTTGTTACGCCATTTATCGTTTCAAACAGCTTCTTTAGCCCCGAACTGACCGATGCCGCCCGTTTACAGGCTCGCCAAACAGTGGAACCCGTCACGCAAAGTTATCTGGCGGGAGAAATTGTTGTGCCGAGGGGCAGGGTATTGACCGCGGCAAATATTGAAGCACTAAAAATCATGGGGCTGATACACCCTTCCAGCCCTATTTTTGATTACATCGGCGCCGCGGCCATGGTGATGGCCGTTATGACTTTCCTGGGGATCTATTATGTGAGGCGGCGACCCGCCTATTACAATGACAATCGCAGCCTGCTATTGATTAGCATTCTGTTCATCTTATTCATTTTCGCTGCCAGATTGATTATTCCCAATCGTGCCATTTTGCCCTATATCTTTCCCCTCCCGGCGTTTGGATTGTTAATCGCCACGCTTTTTGGGCCAGGAGGCGCGATCATGCTTTCGCTGGCAATTTGTATACTGGCTGGCTTTAACCTGACGAATTCGGTTGACCTGACATCTTTCTACTTGCTGTCTTCCCTGACCGGTGTGCTTATGCTTGGCAAGGGCCAACGAATTAGTTCCTTTGCCTGGGCCGCAATCGTTTCTGCAATTTCGGGGGTGGCAGTGATCACCGCTTACCGATTACCGGCCGGCAACCTGGATTGGGTTGGATACCTTACCTTGGCTGGAGCTGCGCTTTTGAATGGGATCGCATCTGCCAGCGTAGCGCTGATGCTTCAATATTTTCTGGCTGAATATTTGGGACTTACCACTGGTTTGCGTCTGCTCGAAATGTCACGTCCTGACTCGCCGCTGCTGCAATATTTTTTACGGAATGCGCCCGGGACCTATCAACACAGTCTGATGGTTTCCAACCTGGTGGAACAGGCCGCCGAAAAGTTGGGAATGGATACCCTGTTGGTACGCGTGGGGGCTCTTTACCATGATGTTGGCAAAGCTGCCAACCCATCGTTTTTTATTGAGAACCAACTGGCCAACAACCTTAATCCACACGATGATGTGGCTGCCGAGGCGGCTGCCGCAAGTGTCATCCTGCATGTAAAAGATGGCGTAACATTAGCACGCAAATACCGGCTGCCGCGCAGAATAATCGACTTCATTCTGGAACATCACGGCACGTTGCTGGCGCGTTATCATTACAACCGGGCCGTACGCGAGGCAGGTGGTGATGCCAGCAAGGTGGATGAGAGCAAGTTCCGTTATCCTGGCCCGCGGCCGCGCTCCCGTGAAACCGCGCTCCTAATGCTGGCTGATAATGTGGAAGCGCGTACCCGCTCCGACCGGCCGCGAAATGATGAAGATATTCGCGCAGTTGTTCAAAAGACTATTGATTTTTGCCAGAAGGAAGGACAACTGGCAGATACGCGGTTCACTCTTAAGGATCTGGCTGTTATTACTGAAGTATTTGTGACCACACTGACAGGGCTTTATCATCCCAGAATTGCATATCCAACCTCCGAAGTCAATACTCCGGTTGAGCCGCCCGCCATTCCCGGTGACGAAAAAATGGAGACGAAATGATTTATCTCGAAAAGATTGATGATCTCAATCCAGATATTGCGGACGAACTGGTGAAAAAAGCCGCTTCTGCCGCATTAAAGCACCAATCCGCGCCAGTGGAAGCTGACCTGACCATCGTCCTGAGCGACGACGAGCAGCTCCATGAACTGAATTTGCAATGGATGGGCGTAGACGGCCCCACGGATGTACTTTCCTTCCCTTCCGATGAAATTGACCCGGAGACGGGAAATCGCTACTTGGGTGACATCCTGATCTCTGTCCAGCGGGCGGCTGCCCAGGCTCAGATTCCCGGTCACCCGGTTGAATCCGAAGTCCAACTGCTGATCGTGCATGGTGTGCTGCATTTGATGGGGCATGATCATGCTGAACCTGAAGAAAAGGCCCGCATGTGGAAGGCTCAGACGGAGATACTAACCCAATTGGGACTTGGCGGACTGGACATTCGAGAATAAAAAAAGGTGCACTGGTTATGATAGATTTTATCAAATCGCGTATTGCCTCTTTTGGGCACGCGTTTCGCGGCTGGGCTTATGTCATTCGGAATGAAAAAAACGCATGGATCCACGCGGTGGTGACCACCCTGGTAATGATCATGGGCCTTTGGCTGAACATCCCGCTCCATGATTGGGCGATATTAATCCTTGTGATTACCATGGTCTGGGCGGCCGAATTTTTCAATACATCCATCGAGGCGGTTGTTGACCTGGCCAGCCCGATGCATCACCCGTTGGCGAAAGTCGGCAAGGATGTTGGCGCCGCTGCAGTTTTGATCTCGGCCTGCGCGGCCGTTTTGATTGGGGTAATTATTTTGGGCCCGCCTCTTTTGAATCGCATGGCTCCCTATTTTATCCATCCGTAGTGTTGAGGACTATTCTGATGTCTCTTTCTTTCCGGTTTGGCACGGTGGGTTCTCCGATTGGCACCCCCAAAAAGCCCGGTGGCTCGGTTGGCTCGATTTTGTTCAGCAAAACAATTGGGTTGGATGCGATGGAATTGGGCTGGGTGCAGGCGGTGCGCGTCTCGCCTGAAACTTGCGCAGTGATCAACCAGGCCGCCAGCCAGAGTGATGTGGCCGTCAGTGTGCACGCCCCTTATTTTATCAATCTGAATGCAGACGATGAAGAATGGCCAAAGTCTCGAAAAAGGCTGATGGATGCGGCGCTTTATGGCAATCTTGCCGGAGCGACCGATATCATTTTTCATCCGGGTTCATATTTTGAAAGACCGGCAGCCGATGTTTTGAAAGTGGCAATACCCCGCCTGCAAGGCTGCCTGGATGAACTGCGCGCCGCTGGAAATCCGGTTACACTGCGTCCCGAAACGATGGGGAAAAGTGCCATGCTGGGTTCGCTGGAAGATACAGTGGAAATGGCGCGCGCCATCCCTGGCGTGCTGCCGTGCATTGATTTTGCCCACTTGCATGCCCGCCCCGGGGATGGAAGCATGAATTCGTATGAAGAGTGGTCTACAAACCTGGAAATGGTGGGCAAGGCGCTTGGTGAAGCGCTGCTCAACCGCCTGCATATCCACCTTTCGGGGATCGAATATGGCCCCAAGGGTGAAAAGAACCATCTGCCGGTAGCCGAATCAGATTTGAAGTTAAGGGAATTGTTTCAGGCGCTGCATACTGTTCACGCAGGCGGGCGCATTCTCTGTGAAAGCCCGGTGATGGAAGATGATGCGCTGTACATGAAAAAAGTCTGGCAGGAAGTCAGCGGTGAAGGATAAAAATCCCTTTGCCATCGAAAAAGAATTCATTCTTTGAAATCGGCGGGGGTAAAGGAATACAAAAGAGCGTCATGAAGGTTCTCACGCACCACCAGGTGACCTTTCATGAGTTGCTCAAAGTGCGCGCCAGCTTTTTGGGCCGTGCGCTGGCTGGCTATATTGCCGGCCGCCGCCAAAATTTCTGCGCGTTTCAATTTCAGGCTTTGAAAAGCAAAACGGGCAGCCAGGCGCACCGCCCGGCTGGCAATCCCCTTCCCGGCGCGGCCGGTGCGCACCCAATAGCCCAGGTTGCAGGTCTCATTTTTATGGTCAATTCCGTCGATTCCACAAGAACCCAGGTATTCCCCATCGGGCAAACCAGTAATCACAAATTGAAAGGCGGTTGAATTTTCCCAGGCCTGTTGAAAATGCTCCAACAGGCGCAAGGTTGCGGATTTGTCATATGCCGGGGTGGCCCAATCTAGCCAGGGATGTAGTTCAGAAAGCGATTCAATCACCGCATCATAGATGGCACTCGCATCTTCTTCCATGGGTGGGCGCAACAGGATGATGCCGTCACTAAGTTGAATATCAGGATACATGATTTTTGTTTCGATCCCATACAAGAACTGGGATTACCATAAATAAAATGCGGACTTTGAGTCCGCACTTTATCTTAACCCTGGATGTACTCTTTCAAGTTGTGTTCCACGGCATAAGCAGCGGCTTCGGCCCGGTTGTTCACCCCCAATTTGGAGAGGATGCTGCTAACATAATTGCGGACCGTGCCTTCTCCCAAAAACAGGGCTTTGGCTATTTCACGGTTGGTCTTTCCTTCAGAAACAAGCAGCAGAACGTGTTTTTCTTGCTGGCTGAGATGGGCAAAAGCAGATGCCTCCTCTTCCTTGACAGCTTTGCGCACTTCCTGAAAAACGCGCTGGGTAACGGCCGGGTCGAGTAATGCCTCGCCACGCCCCACGGCTTCAAGCGCGCGCACCAGTTCTTCGCCACCAATTTGTTTGAGAATATATCCAGAAGCCCCGGCACGGATGGCAGAAAAGAGCATTTCATCTTCAGCGTATGAAGTCAGCATCAGAACGCGGGTTTCCGGGAAGCGCTGGACGATTTCCTCACAGGCTTCAATTCCGGATGTGCCTGGCAGACGGATATCCATCACCACAACGCCGGGTTGAAGTTCAGCCACTTTATCGATGGCTTCACGCGCAGAACCGGCTTCCCCAACTACTTCGAAATTGGGGTGACGATCCAGGAGAGCTTTCAAGCCCAGGCGCACAACTTCGTGGTCATCTACCAGTAAAATACGCTGCTTTGACATAAATATGGGGTCCTCTCCCATGCGATTTGCTTCCCACCACGAACATGTGGGCTTAGCAAATCGAACTCGGATTACCAGGGAAAGAATAAGAGTATACCAGTTATTCTTTTTCTTTGCCCGTTCGTCTGAAATCTACAAAACGATAACCTACACCACGTTCAGTGAGAATATATTTGGGGTTAGTGGCATCTTTTTCCAGTTTTTGGCGCAAGTAGTTAATATAAAGCCGCACATAATGCGGCTCATCACGATATTCATAACCCCAGACCTTGGCCAGGAGCTGATCATGCGATACCACCCAACCGGCATTTTGCACCAAATGGAAGAGCAACCGGTATTCGGTAGGTCGCAGTTTGACGATTTTTCCTTCCAGCCAGACTTCCCGGCGGTCGAAATCAATTTTCAGGCGTTCATCTATTTCGATGAGACCATGCATGGAGCCTGTGGCGCCCTCAGTGCGTCGAAGTACTGCGCGTACTCTGCTGACCAGTTCTCGGGGGCTGAACGGTTTGGTGACATAGTCATCGGCGCCTTTTTCAAGGCCGCGCACGCGATCATCTTCTTCGCCTTTGGCGGTCAACATGATGACCGGCACATTGCTGATCTCACGCACCATTTCAAGCACTTCAAAGCCGTCCAGGTCTGGCATCATAACATCCAGCAAGATCAAATCCGGGTTTACATCGCGCAGACGTTGAACAGCCTGTTTTCCATTAAAAGCCTCGCTAACCTGGAATCCGTCATGTTCCAGGTTCAAACGAATGAAGCGCACCATGCGCTCTTCGTCATCAACAACCAGGATACGGCGGCGGTCAAGTTCTTCTGGCATTTTCTACTCCCTTACAAAGCCGATGATCTCGTCTTCTTGATCACCAGGCAAAACTTCAATGAATGTAATACGCAGCATGGGCAGGATCATTTCGGTGACATTGGGTTGCAAGTAACGCAGGTCCTTGCCATCACGCAAACGCGGGTTCTTTACTTTGATAATCTGGTCTATAGGGGTGGGCAAAGCATCTACCTCTCCCAAAACAGGATCCTCGTTAGAAATATGAATCAAAATGGTGGGCATCTTTATTCACCTATCAGGATAATACAACTTGCATTTTTAGCTTACCAAGAGCAACGATATCCCCATGCCGCAGGCGTTGTTCAACATTCGGCATAATCCGGATGCCGTTGACGTAGGTGCCGTTGGATGATCCCAAATCGATCAGAATGGCGGAGCCCTCAATATTTTTGATGACAGCATGTAAGCGCGAAACACCGTTGTCGAAAGCTTTGAACGGTGACAGATCAACATCTGGTTCAATGGGTTGGTTATCACTTAAACGGCCAAGAGTAAACTCGAGCTGTTCTGAGAAGGCCAGAATATTGCCGCTATCCAGCAAATGCAGGGAAATCCAGGTGCCAGTCTGCTTGGGAATTTGATTTGCGTACGGGCCTGAGATTTGAAGTTGATCAGTGTTTGGTGAAAACTTTTGAGTTTGAGCCGAATTGATCAGTGGTAATTGCGTACCACATTCGCTGCAAAAGATTGAGCCATCCGGTTGTTGTGATTTGCAGTTTTGGCATACGATCATTTTTTTGTCTCCTCGGGTAGCAATAATGCCCTGGTACCATACTTAATCTGTTTTGCGCCATATTCAGAATAGGTTTTTGTTGTTTCGATGTTTTCGATTTCGAATATGACAGTTTTCGCCAAACTGCGTTCACCTTGTGCCAACAAACGGGTAGCCAACTTTTGAAGATGTTCTGTAGCCTTGCCGTAATTACCGAGGGCCATTTCATTACGGGCTTTCTCCTGCAAGCGATACAGCGTCAATTTTGAGAGTGCCTGAATAATAGCCGAGGGCGGCGGCTCATAGTCTCCCGCGCGATTTGCTTCGTAAAGCGTACCTGAACTATCGTCCATTTCTTTTATAGCCAGGACAATCTCAATCGGCATGCTGGGCACCGGTAATGGAATATTACTGGCGGATACTTCAATTTTACCCTCCATGAGCGTAAAAAACTCAGATTCGAGTTCCTTTGGGGAAACCTTAAACTCTATCAAAACAGAGAAAGGCCAGTTTTGGAGGATGGGGCCCAGGCGCAGCGGGCTGCCAGATTGGATAAGGTCAGTAATCGGATGGAGCCGAAACGCATAATTAATTTCGACACTTTTGTCCAATTTATAGTAAAGCATGACATTTTCAGCAAAAGTTTTGGAAAGATTTGAAAATTTTTCAATAAGAAGTTTTTCAATGTCCTTGGCTTGTGGGGCCAGCATGCTTGTCCCACCGGTAAGGTTGGCCAATTTTTCTAGAAAAATATCGTTCCAGCCACTGCCAATGCCCAGTCCAGTCAGGCTGATTCCACGGTTGGCAGCCTGTTTTGCCAGATCGTAGCAGGCCTGCTCATCTCCATAGGTTTTGCCATCGGTAATCAAAATAATGTGGTTGACCGATTTTGTATTTAAATAGCGGTTGATTTCATCCAGACCGGTCTGTAAACCTTGCAATATTTCGGTGCCACCAGAAGTTTGGATTTGCCTGATATTTTTTTCCATTTTTACCGGGTTTGACTGGCGGCTGGATGGAATAATCACTTCGGCGCGGTCATTGAATGCTACAACAGAAAAAATATCCTGCGGTTTAAGCCTGCGGATCAACTCTATGGCTGTTTGCTTGGCCGTTTCCAGCTTTTCACCTTTCATGGATGTCGAATTATCCAATACCAGGCAAAGATTTAATGGAATATAGCCAATGGTATCCAGCATTTCCAGAGATGGTTCCATATCAATCAGCACGTAAACCAGTTGAGGTTCTTTTATTTGTGACAGACTTTTCCGGCTGACCAAAATACGTTTATCAATAGCGGCCGGGGTATTCTTTTCGGGTGGCAGATTGGCATCATAGCTGGAGCGCCGCACCGGGTCTGACAGCACCTGGTAAGCTTGTTGAACATCCATGAACATTTCGGTTTCGCCAGGAGCCGTGTTTATATCTGGATGCAGTTTTTTTGCTGCTTTGAGATAGGCACGTCGAATCTCATCCGGCGCCGAAGAACGCGGAATGCCAAGCAAGGCATAATAGTCTTGAGACGATTTTTGCATCAGTATCTTTCCAAGTCGATTTGCTAAGCCAATCGAACCGGGATATCTATCCCATACTGGAACCGGGATATTTATCCCATACTGGAACCGGGATATCTATCCCATACTGGAACCGGGATATTTATCCGGGCTACCCGAGAAGCTTAACCAGAATAACGCTGATGTTATCGGGGCCGCCAGCGGCATTTGCAGCGGCCACCATATCCTGACACGCGCGTTGAATAGTTGGCGCGCTGTATATCATTTGGCTCATTTCGTCATCTGACACAAGACCCCACAATCCGTCGCTGCATAATAAAAGGTAGCCACCGATTGGGAATGGAGTGGTAATGACATCAGCATCCATATTATCGCCCTGCCCAACAGCCCGGTAGAGTACATTGCGCTGAGGGTGTACCGCGGCTTCAGCAGCAGTAATCTGCCCAAGCTCTTCAAGACGTCTTACCAGGGAATGATCCCGCGTAATAGCTTCCATCCGGTGTTCGTTATACAGCAGGTACCCGCGGCTGTCACCTACATGCGCAATGGTCAACTGCTGGCCGAGAACCAGCGCGGCTGTTACTGTTGTGCCTGAACCGGGGGCTTCCTTCATAACTGCGTGCTGGGCTTCCAATACCGCCCCTTGAAGGATTTCCTGGAGTGATTCATCTAGCGGTTCGATCGGAAAGCTAAACAACACGTTGTGGATCTTTTTCATTACATAGTTGCTGACTGTGCGTACTGCCGTATTACTGGCGACTTCACCGTTTTGATGCCCACCCATCCCATCCGCCACGATGAAGAGCCCAAAAGGAGGGTTGCCACTGTTCCCGGCAACGCAAGTTGTGAGCGTAAAGAGGCAATCCTCATTCAACTCGCGCCGCTGCCCCACCGATTGACCGCTGGCTACCAGATATTGTATTGGCTCAAAATGATTCTGCGCAAGTGCCCGGATGGATTCCAATTGAAGATCTGAAAGTGGGGCAGTTTTGGCATTATCAATTACCACCGGCCTGCTAATCGGTTCCGCGGTTATTTTGGTTTCTTTTGGCTCTTGGGGTTCTTTTTTTTTGGAAAACTTTTTGAAGAAATCCAACACTGGGAGCTCCTTCCCGTACTGAAGCCGGGATATCTATATCGAACGGATTTGGACTAAGTCAACAATGCATAAATAAAGTGATCGGTGGAACCAAAATATAAAATATCATCATAGATGCAAGGTGTGCCAGTGATAGGGCCCTTGGTTTCAAATTTCCAACGCAGGCGGCCGCTTTGAACTTCTATACAATACAGGTTGTTGTCTACTGAACCTACATAAACGGCATCTTTATAAACAATTGGAGAGCCATTGACCTGGTTTCCGGTCTTATAGTGCCAGATTTCTTTCGAGTTGCGAGTATCAACGGCATAAATATTACCATCTGATGACCCGGTAATGACTGTGTTATTAAAGATGGATGGTGAGACGATGGATGCTTTCCCCATGCGAAAGCGCCATAACAGCCACCCGGTCTTTGCATCCAGCGCATACATGAAACAATCCATCGAACTGAAATAAACGACGTTGTCCTGTACCCAGGGCGAAGAAGTGATGCCACGCTTGGCTTTGAAGCGCCACTTGACCTGTTGGTGGAAATCAACACAAAAAAGCTCGCCACCTTCAGTTCCAAAATAAATCAAATCATTAACTACAAAAGGTGTGGAGCGCACTTCATCGCTTGTTTCGTAGTTCCAGGCTTTGCGTCCGGTAGACTGCTTGATAGCATACAGGCTCCTGTCATCTGAGCCGATAAAGATATGCCCATCGGCGATCCGTCCTGATGAGCGGATGCGTCCTTCGGTTGGAAAGGTCCAGATCATTTTGCCTGTGCGCGCACTTACCGCGTACAGGCTTTTGTCTTCAGATCCAAAATAGATGGTATCTTCGGCAGCAGCAGGCCGGCTGACAACTCCGCCATCTGTCGCATATTTCCATTGGAACTCGCCGTTGGCCGCATTAAGCGCGTACAGGTTATTATCATAGCAGCCTGTGTAAATCACGCCACCCAGGTAGAGGGGGGTTCCTCGAATTTCATCTTCGCACTGAAAAACCCAGACAGGCTTAATCCCACTTACGTTGACTGCACCTGTGCCGCCCGGCTGGCTGAAATTGATACGATTAAGCATGCCAGTTTTGCGCGCCGCACCGATCAAGGCCTGTTTAAAATCATCGGCGGTCTTAAAGCGATTTTCCACATCATATTGCAGAGCGGTATTGACAACTGTTTCAATTTCAATGGAGATATTGGCGTTGCTTTTACGGATGGGCCGCTCACCAAAAGAAAATGGCGGCTCCAAACGCGGATCCCGGCGGGTAAGCAAGTGATGGATAGTGGCGCCGAGGGCATAGATATCAGCCTGAGTACTGGCTTCACCGCGATATTGCTCAGGAGGCGAATAACCCTCTGTTCCGATCATGGTACCCTTCTGACCGGTTTGGAAGGGCTTCGCGATTCCAAAATCAACCAGGATGATGTGGTTGTATTGGTTGACCATTACATTGGAAGGCTTCATATCTCGAAATATAATGGGATCGGGTTTGTGATTGTGCAGATAGCTGAGTACATCACAGAGTTGAATAGCCCAACCAACCACCTGTTCTTCGGACAGAAAACCTTGAGCCTGGTTAAGTACAACTTCCAGGTCGCGACCATTTATGAATTCAAGTGCCAGGTAGGAACGATTCTCGAGGGTGAAATAATCGTATATGCGGGGAATGGATGGATGACTCAAGGTTGCAAGGATGTTGGCTTCTCGCTCGAAGTTTTGGACAACCGTTTTGCGCACAAGAGGATCGGGCGCGTGATTGATAATTTCCTTGATGGCGACTAATTTGACGACATTCGGGAAATGCAAATCACGCGCCCGATATACCGACCCCATCCCGCCAATGCCAATCACTTCCTGAATCAAATAGCGATTGACCAGGTTGGTTCCAGGGCGAAGCTGGTCAGAACCTGCCGTGCGGTTTCCAGATTCGGGTGGTTGGTTGATATTCTGAGTTTCCATGCCCTGCCCGGGTTGTACTAAAATAGGATAATTATAAGATAATTAAATTATAGCCGATAATTGCATTGTTTCACAGTTTTAGACATTATATATATCTGCCCAGGTTGTTTTGCCCCTTGCGTAGGCTCCCGTTTTAGGGCAAAATTCGTCGATATGGTCAACCAATGTTTTGTAAGTTCGAGTGATCCACAGGGTGACCCTGTGGGCCCGCCCCTTTCGTCCTGCTTAAGTCTCCAGGGAGCGGGCCTGAAAACATGAAAATACTGGCTGTCAGTGATGAAATCCTTGACCGGTTATACAATTCGAGGGTAACGGAAACCTATCCAGATGTGCGCATGCTTTTGGGTTGCGGTGATTTGCCCTATGAGTATCTTGAGTTTCTGGTGACCATGTACAACGTACCCTTATTTTACGTGCCAGGGAATCATGATCCTCGCTTTAGTTCCAATCCGCGAGCACATGCCGAAGGCGGCGTCAATCTGGATGAAAAAGTAGTAAGGGTAAACGGTTTGCTGATGGCTGGATTGGGCGGCAGCAATAAATATAATCCGGAAGGCCCAAACCAGTATACACAGCAAGAGATGTTTCTAAGGGTTTACCGACTTTTACCAAAAATATTTCTGCAAACTTTGCTCAGGGGTCGTCGATTGGATATTCTTCTGGCTCATTCTCCGCCAAATGGGATTCACGATGATGACGATCAGGCGCACCGGGGTTTGCATGCCCTCAATTTCTTATTGCGAATAGCAAAGCCACGTTTCATGCTACATGGACACACCATTTTTTACAGCCACAACATCAAAAATCATATTACGAATTATTATCAAACAAAGGTCGTCAATATTTACCCATTTCGCGTGATGGATATCGATGCCTGACCAGTTTCAAGAGCGCCCAATTCAATCCCAAGCGATTTGCCAGGCAAATCGAACCGGGATTATTCCATAAAAGGAAACCTCTGAATGACCAACCGCCACCCTATCTCGGGCATTTATGCTGCTGCCTTGACACCTTTTAAAAATGATTTTTCGATTGATCTGGATGCCGTCAATCCGTTTATGCAATTCCTGGCGGCCCAGGAATGTCATGGCGCTTTGCTATTTGGCACCACGGGTGAAGGTCCATCTCTGAGTTCATCAGAGCGCGAGGCCATCCTGCGCGCTGCGCTTGAAGTGCGGGTGACTTTCCCTGAATTCCGCTTGCTGGCAGGAACGGGCACACCCAGCCTGGATGAAACTATTGAGTTAACCCGCATGGCTTTTGACCTGGGCTGCGAAGGCGTGGTGGTTTTGCCACCGTATTACTTCCGCAAAGTCAGTGATGACGGCCTGTTTGCCTGGTTTCAGCAAGTAATCCGGCGGGCCGTGCCAAAAGATGGCTTCCTGCTCGGGTACCACATTCCCGGACAGACCGGGGTGCCTCTTTCGCTCGATTTACTGGCGCGGCTGAAGGATGCATTTCCCACCCAATTCGCAGGGTTGAAGGACTCATCCGGGGATCCAGAATATGCAGTGGCTCTGGGCGGACGCTTTGGACCTGATTTGTTGGTATTGACGGGAAATGACGGTTTGCTCCTGCATGCGCTGGAATATAACGCGGGCGGCGCCATTACCGCGATGGCTAATTTGTACGCGCCGCTTCTGCGCCAGGTGTGGAACATTTATTTACAGGATGGCGATGCAATTGAAGCCCAGGAGCAGCTCAATATCCGCCGGAGAGTACTTGAGCGTTATCAGCCATTTCCGCCAACGCTAAAAGCGATGCTTTCTCCTATTTACGGATTTAATTATTGGAGCGTCAGACCTCCACTGCTGCCTGTTTCAACTCAGATCGAAAAAACATGCTTGCAGGAACTGCGTGATTGTGAAGAAGATGTTGCGAATACCCTGTCGCAACCCATCGATCCCGATCTAGACTAGCTACTAAACAAACCCCAGACCTCGTTCCTTTAAGGAAACCCAGCGGCCTTGACCGATCACCAGGTGGTCGAGAACATCCACATCCAGGAGCTTGCCAGCCTGGATGATGGCGCGTGTCACGGCCACATCGTCCGGGCTAGGGGTTGGATCGCCGCTTGGGTGGTTGTGTACCACGATCAGCCCGGAAGCGTTTTTCCGAATGGCTTCTTTAAAAATTTCTCCTACTCTCACTTGGGATGAGTTGACCGAACCTTTGTAAATTTCAACAATCTCCAGCACGCGGTTGCGCCGGTCGAGCAACAGAACGCGCAAATGCTCCTGTTCCAGTGCACTCATTTCGTATTGCACCAGATCGGCGGCATCCTGGGGCGAGTTGATGGCTGGTTTTTCATCGGGTGATTCGAGCGGGAGCCGCCTGCCCAACTCAATGGCGGCCTTGATCTGACAGGCTTTGGCTTCTGCGATGCCGTGTTCCTTGCACAGTTCCACAAACGGTACGCGGTGCAGGCCGCGGATACCCTTATATTTGGTCAGGATTCTTTGCCCAACCTGAACCGCATTTTCGCCTGTGACACCCACCCGCAACAAGATAGCAATTAACTCCGCGTTGGAAAGGGCTTGTGCGCCCAGCGCAGCCAGGCGCTCCCGCGGACGTTCAGAAGCTTGCAAATCGGTTATTCTGTAACCCGCATGTACAGTTGTTTCGGTCATCCTGCCTCCCCAAGGTTTGGTGGGTAAAAATTGGATACAATTTGCATATTATAAGTTGCCATGGGTTACAAACATAGGGCTGCCGGTTGTATTTTTTTTACGAAATCTATCGTAACACTGTATGTACAGCGCTCTGCGTTTGTGATTGTGCCGCGGCCAGTGCAATTCGATTTTAACTGGAGGAAACAAATATGTTGTCAATTATTGGTACAGATCACTGGCGCACTGCTCACCCAGGGGCGACCATCGGTTTATTGGAAATATCGGGTGTGGAGAAGGTAGTTAAATCAGCCCAGCTGGACGAACGAAAGCGTGATGCCGAGCGTTCTTTGCGAGAGCGCTACGCAGGCTTTACGCGCACGCAATTTTTGTCCCTGCCAGTGATGGCGGCCTATAGCCTGTATTACCAGCGCTTTGATAAAACTTACCATGTGCTCCAACAGGTTGAGTCAATCGTGTTAAAAGGCAAGAACCTGCCGAATGTTACGCCATTGGTGGATGCCAATTTTATGGCCGAGGTGGATACACTCATCCTGACAGCCAGTCATGACGCTGATAAACTGGGCGGGGAAATTCTTATGGATGCAGCCGGGGTCGGAGACGAAATGGCCCAGATGAACGGGTCAAAAAAAGCTGTCTTGTTGGGCGATATGGTTATGCGTGACGCGCATGGAGTGTGTTGTTCTATTATCTATGGGCAGGATAACATTTCTCCCTTAACGCCGGAAAGCACACATGCGCTGTATATCGCTTATGCGCCCGGGGGTGTATCCGCGGAACAGGTTGCGGCACACCTGCAGCGAATTTGGGAAAATATCCAGTTGTTCGCGCCTGCTGCTCGATTGGAGCAAAGCCGGCTGTTGCTGGCTTGATCCCAACTGGCCTATTTACTTAAATACAGGCCGGCTTAAAATAATATAAGAATAAATCGCTGCGGTTTGACGTACCCCCTGACTTATGGTAATATCGCGAAACTAATTGAATAGCCCCAATACGGCACTCTTATCCAGAGAGGCGGAGGGACCGGCCCTATGATGCCTCGACAACCGGTAGCGACTTGTCGATTTACGATTTGCTTAACGAAGCGTAAATCGACAAGTTACAACGCGGTGCCAATTCCGACAGAAATATCTGGGAGATGAGAGGGCAGCCGAGCCTCTGTGCGAAATGCCCTTTCAGGTTGACCGGGAGGGGCATTTTCTATTCCCATGCGATTAGCCTGGCTAATCGAACCGGGATTACACATAAGGAGACCGAACCAATGAGCAACACCTTTATGGATTCAGCTAAGTTACTTTTTACATCCGAATCGGTAACAGAAGGACATCCCGATAAATTGTGTGACCAAGTCTCGGATGCCGTTCTGGATGCCTGCCTGGAGCAGGATCCTTATTCGCGCGTGGCCTGTGAAACGGCTACCAAGACGGGTTTTGTGGCTGTGCTGGGTGAGATCACCACCAATGCTTTTGTCAATTTTGACGAGTTGGTTCGCCGTGTGGTCAAAGATATCGGCTATGACAGCAGCGAAAAAGGCTTTGATGGCAATACCTGCGCGGTGCTGTCTGCCATTGCCAGCCAGAGCGCTGATATTGCGCTGGGTGTTGACCACGCCATGGAAGATAAAAGCGGCGAGATGACTGACCGGGATATCGAGCATGTTGGCGCGGGTGATCAGGGCATGATGTTTGGATATGCCTGCAACGAAACTGAAACCCTCATGCCGATGCCAATTTTCATGGCTCACAAGTTGGCCCGCCGATTGAGCGAACTTCGCAAAAGCGGCGTGCTGCCCTGGCTGCGACCGGATGGCAAGAGCCAGGTAACGGTCGAGTATTCCCACGGCCAACCGAAAAGGATCGATACCGTGCTGGTTTCGACCCAACATTCCCCAGATGTCTCGCACACTGAAATTGTTGAAGCTCTGAGCGAACACCTGATTTACCCGATCCTCCCCAAGGAACTGGTAGATGACCGCCTGAAAGTTTATATCAACCCGACCGGACGTTTCGTGATTGGTGGCCCAATGGGTGACGCGGGCGTCACCGGGCGCAAGATCATTGTGGATACCTACGGCGGCATGGGCCGGCACGGTGGCGGCGCTTTCTCTGGTAAGGATCCCACCAAGGTGGATCGCTCAGCCGCTTACGCGGCGCGCTGGGTGGCCAAGAATATTGTGGCGGCTGGCCTTGCGGACCGATGCGAGATTCAAGTGGCTTATGCGATTGGTGTTGCGCACCCGCTCTCTATTAACGTTGAAACTTTTGGCACAGGTAAAATTGAAGACTCGCGTATTGCGGAGTTGATCAGCCAGTTCTTTGATCTGCGCCCCGGTGCAATCATCCGCGATCTGAACCTGCGCCGCCCCATCTACCGCAAAACGGCTGCTTATGGTCATTTTGGGCGCGATGATGTCCAATTCCCCTGGGAAAATACTGAAAAGGCCGCCGATCTGAAAGCTGCCGCCGGTCTATAGGCTGAAACCCACAGGGCTGCGTGCAGAGCACCTTGAAACGAGCTTTTAAAAGTGCCCCCGCCAAAAAGCGGGGGCACTTTTATTTTCTGATGCGCAGCACCCGTTATTTCGCGAGCACCGGATCAACGTGCACAGCGTTCACTTCGTTATGATAATGCGAGAGGTTGCAGCGATGCAATAGATCATGGTTTTTGAGAATTTCCTGAGGCTGGCCGGCAGCTTCGATGCGATGGTCCTCGTTAAATACAACTATCTTGGTAGCCACCTGTTCGGCGATGACGAGATCATGCGTGGCGGTGATGACGGTCTTGCCAACCTGGCGCTGCTGCAAGATAAACTCCACCAACCAGGATTGGCTGCGAGGATCCAACCCGGTAGTCGGCTCATCCAACAACCAGACATCGGGGTTGAGGGTCAGCACGGAAGCCAGTGCTACGCGCCGTTTTTCACCACCCGACAGGCGGTGCGGCGCACGGTCGCGCAGTTTCTCAATACGCAGCATTTCGAGCGCAGATTCCACCCGGCGGGTCACTTCTTCGCGCGGGATGCCAAGCTGCAGCGGCGCAAAAGCCACCTCATCCAGCACGGAGGGCGAAAAGAGCTGCACATCTGTATCCTGGAAAACCAGACCGACCCGCCTACGGAAAGCGAAATTGGCTTCATCGTTACGCAAGGCTGCTTCAGTTAATGGTTGCCCAAAGGCGGTTACGCTTCCACTGATTGGAAAGTATAAGCCGTCCAACAGCTTGAGCAGGGTGCTTTTCCCGCAGCCGTTGGCGCCAAGAATGGCCAGACATTCGCCTGCCTGTACGACCATGTCAATGTTTTCAAGCGCCAGTTGTTTGCCATCATAGGCAAACGAGACCTGTTTGACCTCAAAAACAGGCTGTATGACGGGCGGGCTAGGCACACGGTTGGGCGCAGCCTTATTATTTGTTTCGTTATGTATAATATGTTCCAAGAACTATATTTCCTTATGCACAGCATACACTTCGTTATCGTCCCAGTACAACGGCCAATATTGCCAGACCGATGAAAACGGCCAACCAGGCCCAATCGCGGGGCTGCATTTTGAAAGGTTTCAAAGTGACAACAGAGCCGCGGAACCCGCGGGATTGCATGGACAGGTAAACCTCGCTGCTCATGTTGATGGATTTCGCGAGCAAGGTGCCGCTGATGGCCGCCAGCATGCGCCGGTCTTCGCCCGCATCCAACCAACCGACCACGCGGCTTTTGCGCGAGAGAAACATGTCATTGGCCGTGTGCAGCAGCAAGTAAATATAACGATAGGTCATACCCAGTATCAGGATGAAAACATCCGGCACGCGCAGAACCGTCAGCCCGCTGAGCACTGTATTCCACGGGGTGGTCAGGATCAGGAGCAGGGATAGCGAGATCGATGTGCTGACACGCAGCAGCAGAAAAAGACTGCTGATTGCACCGGTGCGCGTGATAGCCAGACCCGGCAAAACTTGCAGCAAGACCGGGCCGGGGGTAACGAACAGGGCCGGCAAAATGATCAACCCAGTAAAAAAGGGTAGCGCCAGCCAAACGCGCTTTACAAAGAAACCGGCTGGGATGGAAGATGCCAGCGCCAGCGCCAGCGCCAGCAGGTAGATGGCGGCAATGATCTCCAGGTTCTTCGAAAAACTGACCGCGAGAAGGAAGGCCAGGACAGTCAGTATCTTGACCCGCGCATCCAGAGATTGGAACAGGCCAGGTTTGGCGCTGATCTCTTCCGCGAACAAGGCGCGTTCGAGAGTCTCAGAAATGCCGTGCAAGGTGTGTTCCAAGACGTGGCTGCTGCGGTGGGAGTGCCCAGGATTGATTGATTTATCCATTAATTTCTTTCAAGTGCTAACGTTGATGCTCCTGATTTTGTGCACCAGGGCGAACAGTCAGCAGTAAAGTGAACAACCATACGACCAGACCAACGATGACAATGCCCGTCACGGCTGAAATTACATAACCCAAATTGGTATTTCCCAGTACAGGCAGGTTGTAACCAGAAAGTGGGGCGCCCCACAGCCCGGAGAGCTGTCGCATACCGGTTGGGATGGCTTGCAAACCCATCGCGGATAGCTGGCCGGTACTCCATTCACCCCAGGCTGTACCCGGTGCCAGCAGCCCAAATGGTGAGGCCACAATTAGAACAGCCAGAGCTACCCATAACCCGCGCAGTCTAAGGGCCTGGGCGGGTATTGCGGCGCCTTCCAGGATATTGCTGTTAGAGCGTTGTAAATAAGCCACCACAAGGGCTGTCAACAAGCCTTCGACCACGGATGCGACCAACATGTGTGGGATGAGCATGGCTGGCACTGATACAGAAAGCGGAAATGGCGCATAAAGCGGCGATCCATCAGCCGCTTTGAAAAGCAGCGGCTGGATGCCAAATTCAATACCTGCCAGGAAAGCCCCCGTGCTGACGCCCAGCCAGCCTCCCAGGGCGGCGCCTGTCAGGCGGCGTGGAGAATTTATGGGAGTACCCTTGGAAAAAGCCTGATAGACAGCGTAGCCCACATACGGAACAACAACGGCCATGTTGAAACAGTTAGCACCGATGGCCAGGATGCCCCCGTCACCGAAGAAAAAGGCCTGAATGATCAGGGCGATCGACACAGCAATGACAGCCACTTCAGGGCCAAGCACAATGGCAGCCAGGGTCGCGCCAATCGCGTGTCCGCTGGTACCACCCGGCAGGGGAATGTTAAACATCATGATGACGAATGAAAAGGCTGCCAGCAGAGCAATCAGGGGCACACTGCGGGCGTTCATAGTTTCACGGATCTTGCGCACGCCGATCATCCAGAAAGGCAGCACCAGCAGGAACATAACCAGGGATGTTAATGGGCTGAGGTATCCATCCGGGATGTGCATGGCAGTGGTGCCCAACCAAACCAGCAGGGCGGCATAATAAGCCACCAGCCATTTATTAATTTTGAATGTGAATAACTCGATCATTTGAGTTTTGTCCTTTTACCTGATCAAACCATACAGGTTGTCAGAAAATCAATATCGCGTTCCCTCTCAAAGCATCCCAGGAAAATAGGCTCCCCGGGGTTATCCTTCCAATGCCAGGCGGCATTCCGGGCATAACCCAAAGAATGTCAGATGGCTGGTTGTCAGATGATAACCGGTCAACTCTTCGATGGTTTTATAGAGTCCTGCGAGCTGGGTGTGCCCGACTTCCACCTCACGGCTGCATTTCTGGCAGATAACGTGGTGGTGATCATGCCCGGCCACCTGGTAAACCAGTTTTCCACTGCCAACGTGCGCCGCCAGCGCAAAACCATTATCCGCCAGGAATTCGAGAGTCCGGTAAACAGTAGTTTCGGTGAGACCAGGCATGCTTTGTCGGGATATGTCATATATTTCGGCGGGCGTCAGGTGCTCACCGGAATGTTGCAGCACCTGCAAAATCGTCAAACGTTGGGGGGTCAACCGGAAACCGCGGGCGCGGATAAGAGCAGAAATCTCTTCTGTACAGCTCATCAGTTTTCCTTATGCACAGCATACACTTCATTATTGCAACTTTTATCAACTGAAACTATTCTCTTCTATGATACCACGGGGTTATTCAAAATTCGAGAGTATTTTTATCCAATATCCGCTTCTTTACAAGATGTTAACACCCCTTTAAATAACCGGCATAGCCTTATATACAACTGCAGCCAGCTCAGGCCAGATGAAGAATCAACCGGTTTTTTTATTGATGAGTGAGTTGGCGGGCATGCAGGATGAAAAATGTCCCATTCAACCAGACAGCTTGAGAATTAGCTCAAAAAATGTTGCGGCGGTGATTTCCTTACCAGAGCGCCAGTCCGATGATTGGGATGATAATTTGGTTGATATGAGAAAAAATGAGGCCAGAGAACTGCCAGCCCACACATATCAGAAGCGTGCCGACAATTGCTCCAGCAATAACATCGGACACATAATGAACACCCATGGCCACACGCGCCAGTGAAACCAGCGGTGCCCAGACCCAAAGGCAGGCAGCCAGCCAAAACGGGCCAAGCAGGCAGGCCAGGATCGCGATCATGAAAGAACGCGCAGCATGGCCGGATGGGAAGGAGTGCGGATCGGTGGCACGGTATACAGCCCCCCATTCGCCAGCCGGTCGTTTGCGGCGGATGGAGAACTTGAGAGTTTGAACCACAATTGCCAAAATGCCGATCCAGAGAACTTGATAAACGGCCCACTGTTTCCAAAAAGGCCCGCTGGCAAGCCAAAGAATTAGCATGCCCGCCCCCCAAAACCAAGAGTCGCCTGAGTGGGCAAAAAACATGGCCAGGTTGCGCAGTAACCCGGGTTTTTCAGCCACACGCAGGGCATAAGACCAGTCGCGGTCTATTTCGAGCAAGTGATAAAAACGTTCCAAATAAATCTCCCTGCCTGATTACTTTGATGTAACCCGAGGCTTTGCCAGGCCCCAGGTTCCATAATCCATGCGCATGATTTCCAACTGGTGTGGTTTGTCCACATCCATACCAGCTTCAGCCCAGGGCCAGATAATGGCTTTGCCGCGGATGCCGATGCGTTCTGAAACCCGCTTGACAATGTCATCCAGGGTAAGTTGACGCAGGATCATCATGAATAGAACATTGAATCCTATCGTGGCAGCTTGTTTGAGCGCAGACTTTCGATGGCCGATCAGCTCCTCCCATGTATCGAGGTGCTCGGTCGCCATGCTGACATGCGCCGCATTAATATCCGCACCGCAAACATCTAAGCCTTTCAGATGCGTCCAGGTGCGCTTTGAATTTGGAAATCGTTTTTCCATCACAGCGCGAGGGATGACACCATAGTAAATATCCGCCGGGGTGCCTTCAATTTGCTCGACCAGCCAATCCACCATTTCACCGGTCAGAGCCGGGATATCAGATGAGACAATCAAAACGTATTCGGTTTGGGGGTTAAGCTCAAGTGTTTTTCCAATACCGGCAACGATATTGGCCAGCATGCGGCCTTCATTGGGTAAATAGTAGACTGGCTTGGAGGCAACCAGGCCGATTTTTTCGCTCATACCCATGACGATAATGTTGTCGATCTTGTGAGATGCGCTCAATGCATCCAGTACCCACTGGATCATAGGTTTCCCGGCGATATCAAGTATGGCTTTGGAATGGCCGAGGGTGTAACGATACAGTGGGTCTTCGGGAAGAGGAGTTCCACCAGCGGTAACAACTGCATCCATAAACGCTACTCCATAATTCAAATCTTTCCCAACCTGCCAGCCTACCTGAGTTGTTCCAGTAATTTCGGGAAAAGCTGCGGATTGGCAGCCAGGATGGAATGAGGCGCATTCATGTAACCGGCTTCGCCGTTTGCGTTGGTAACCAACGCCCCGGCTTGTTCCGCGATCAGGGCGCCAGCGGCGATATCCCAGGCCTTCAGCGAAAACTCCCAGTAACCATCCAGACGTCCGGCGGCAATATAGCACAGATCCAGGGCCGCCGATCCCAGACGGCGCACACCCTGGGTCATTTTGCCTAATTTGGCAAAATAATCAAAATTATTGCGGCCGTTATTCCAGCTATCGTAAGGGAAACCCGTTACCATCAGGCTTTTTTGCAATTCCTGAGCGTTGGATACTTTGAGTGGACGTCCATTGACCCAGGCGCCCGGTTTGCGATTTGCTAAGCCAACCGGCAAATCGCTGCGTTCGGCGCTGAACATCTCATCGCGCATGGGGTCGTAAACAGCGCCCAACAGCACCTGGCCGTGATAGGAATACGCGATCGAAACGCAGAAGAACGGCACACCATGGGCGTAATTAACCGTCCCATCCAGCGGGTCGATGATCCACAGGTGTTCGTTCTGAGAAGCACTGGCCCCCGATTCTTCAGCCAGAAAACTATGACCGGGGAACTGGCGGCTGATTTCTGAAATTAAAAATTTTTCAGAGGCGTGGTCAACTTCCGTCACCAGGTCAATGACACCCTTGAAATCCACCTGGTGATCTTTTTCGTAACTATCAGACAGAATTTGGCCGGCCTGGCGCGCGAGACGCTCCAGGTCGGCCAGGGTAGGCTGTTCACTTTCCATGATTATTTTCCTGTTGGCTTTTTTTGATTGAGACTGCGGTAGACTTCCTGCAGCTCATTATTGATACTTTCGCGGTCGGTTTGAATGATTTGAAGCATACTCTCATACGCCGCGCGCTGTTCTTCAGGTAAGGTAGGGATCAGTCGTTCAGTGCGCGCGATCTGATTATCTTTATTGTGCAATTTTTGTTCCAGGCGCTCGCGATACCCTTTATAAAAATCCTGGTCATTAATGGGTTCTGAAAAGCTGATATCTTCCTGGGTCAGCAATTCTGCAATGGTTAACAGGAACTCTTCTGTTTCGATCGGTTTTTCCATAAAGCGCGTGGCACCCAGGCTCAGAGCAAATTCCTTATCCTCAGGCGTCACATAGGTGGCTGAAAGGAAAATGACAGGGATATGGCTGCCAACCGAACTGGATGTGCGTAGTTTCTGAACAAACGCATAACCATCCATCAGAGGCATCAATATATCAGAAATAATGAGGGCGGGTTTGGCTTTTTCGACCATCTCAAGGCCTTCCAGCCCATTGCGTGCCGTAACCACCTCATATCCTTTAAAACGCAATGTCACCTCGAGAAGTTCGAGGACATTGGGCACATCTTCGACAACCAGAATGGGGCCGCTGCGCATAAGAATATTTTACTCTTTTTCGGATTATAAAACCAACCATATCACTGACTACCCGTGCAGAAATCGGAATTGCTATTCAACCCAAATGCGTCGTCCCAGGGCTGATACAGCCAGTTCCACCGCCAGCGAAGCGGTCTGGTTTTGAACATCCAGGATGGGGTTGACTTCTACAAGATCCATTCCGAGCAGTTGACCGGTTTCTGCGATCATCTCACAGGCCAGATGGGCTTCACGATAGGTCAACCCGCCAGACACAGGTGTTCCAACACCGGGGGCATGACGCGGATCGAGTACATCGACATCGAATGATAAATATACACCATCCACATCCTGCATAACGTGCGCCAGGGCTTTTTCCATAACCTGAAACATGCCTATTCGGTCAATCTGTTCCATGCCGAGCACCATCACCCCGGCCCGGTGCAAGTTTTCCTTTTCGCCAATATCCAGGTCGCGGGCCCCGATGACTGCTACCCGCCTGGGATCCAGAACCGGTGCGGTTTCATCCCAAAGGCGAACCAGGCGCGGATCACCCAGCCCGCACAGGGCCGCCAGCGGCATGCCGTGAATGTTGCCGGAAGGCGTGGTTTCAGGTGTGTTGAAATCGGCATGGGCATCGACCCAGATTACTCCCAGCTTTTTGTGTTTGGCGGCGCCACGTACCGAACCGATTGCAATACTGTGATCACCGCCCAGCACCAGGGGGAAATGTCCCTGCTGCATGGAGGTTGCCACCGCGCCAGCAGTCCGGCGCGCCATGGGCACGATGCAATCAATGTATTTGACCTTTGGCTCGGTAATTTTGCACATTTCAGCGATGGGAACTTCCAGGTTGCCCAGATCAGCGAACGTGCAACCAGTCCTTGAAAGTTCGCGCTGCAAATGGGCGTAACGGATGGCGCTGGGGCCCATATCCACACCGCGCCGGTCTGCGCCCAGGTCAACCGGAACACCTATGATATCTACACTGAACTTGTGGGTACTTTCCATTTGCATAATTTGGTCTCCAATTCCGGCGCTGGTTAAAGCTCGCCATGCCATTCGGCGATCAGACGCGTGAAATAATCATCCAGGTAGCGGGTGCGATCCTCGGCGATCTGCCTGCCGGTTTTGGTAAACATACGTTCCTTGATCTTGAGCAGTTTAAACAGATGCTCGTGATAGGCGCTGTGAGGTTCGCCCGGTGCTTTCTCGCCAGTGTTCAGAAACTGTTCAGACGGCGGGGCATAGAAGGGCCGCGGAATGCGCGCCGAATAAGCGATCACGCGCGCCACTCCCACCGCACCGATGGCATCCAGTTTGTCGGCGTCAAACAACACCTGGGCTTCGATGGTTTGGGGCGGCTCGGATGCATCCCGGAAGCGGTGAGCGCGGATACAGTGCTGTACCGCGGCAATACGCTGCGCATCCCAGCCTTCGGCAAACAGGATTTCAGCGGCAAACTCGGCTGAGGCCTGATGGTGCGCGGCGCGTTTGGCTGCGTCAGCCAGGTTGCTGCCCGAGGCATCATGCAGCAAGGCAGCAGCGCGGACAATTTCAGGATCTGCGCCTTCGGCGCTGGCCAGGTGCTCGGCCATCCTGTAAACGCGCAGGATATGGTCAAAATCATGGACAGGATCAGAATCTATGTACCAGGTTCGGGCTTGTTCGATAGTTGGCATAGGGGTATTATCACAGAAAATTCTGATCCTGTGGGAAAATTACGTTGGGAGTTATGGCACCGGCTTAATTTTTGTCATTATGAAATTCACGAAAGTGAGTCCATTTTTCCTGTTTTATTTTTTTGGATTTTATGAAGTAATTCTGTTATCGTTTTGAAGAATGAAATGGGAGACCAGCATGCCAGAACGTGATGTTTTTATCATCTCCGCCGTACGCACCGCCATTGGCCTTGGCAAACCCACCGGCGCGCTGCATTCTTTCCAGCCGGTTGACCTGGCTGCGGCAGTGCTCAAAGAGGCTCTCCAACGCGCCGGGGTTGAAGCGGCGCGCATCGAAGATGTGATCCTGGGGCTTACCACCCCCATCGCTGACGAGGGCTTCGGTGTGGCGCGCCTGGCGGCCCTCAAGGCGGGTTTTCCGGTCAATGTGCCGGGCGTCCAGATTAACCGAATGTGCGGTTCAGGACAGCAAGCCATCCATTTTGGCGCTCAGGCAATTCTGGCGGGCGACGCCGATCTCATTCTAGCGGGCGGGGTAGAAATGATGTCGCACCAGCCGGAAACCGGTTACAAGCTGAACCATCTCGGCCAAAGCGCCGAGCTGGTGGCGCGCAAATGGGCGCTTGAACGGGATGAGCTGGATGATTACGCCTATCAGAGTCATGTGCGCGCCGCTCAAGCGATCCGCAATTGCTATTTTGACAGGCAGATCCTGCCGTTGAGCTTGCCGGATAGCAATTCGTTTCGCATGGATGAGGGTGTGCGCCAATCCCCTGACCGGGCCCGCATGGCGGCTCTCAAACCGGCTTTTGATGAAAACGGGGTTGTCACGGAGGGCAACACCGCACAGGGTTCGGATGGCGCTGCCGCACTTCTGTTGGCTTCAGCCCAGGCAGTTGGTAAATATAATCTGATGCCCATGGCGCGCATCGAAACCCGCGTGGTGGTTGGGTCTGACCCAACCCTGATGTTGGACGGCCCAATTTCGGCCACTCGCTCGGCCTTGAAGCGCAGCGGCCTGAGCCTGGATGATATGGATGTGATCGAAATCAATGAGGCCTTTGCTTCAGTGGTGCTGGCCTGGGCGCGCGAACTCCATCCGGATATGGGAAAGGTTAACCCAAATGGCGGAGCGATTGCCCACGGGCACCCGCTCGGCGCCACTGGCGCGATCCTGATGACCAAATTGGTGTATGAGCTGGAGCGCCGCCGGGCAAAATTCGGGCTGCAGACCATGTGCGTTGGTCACGGCATGGGCATTGCCACCATCATCGAGAGAGTGTAACCGTATTATGCCTGAACAGCCACGTTCTTTCCGCGCCGAAGCCGTCGTCCTGCGTCACTCCAACTGGGGTGAGGCGGATCGTTTGCTCACGCTCTATACACGCGAGCAGGGCAAGCTGCGCGCCGTAGCCAAGGGCGTTCGTAAAATTCGTTCTCATAAGGCCGGTCACCTCGAGCCATTCACGCATATCACCCTGCAGTTGGCCCGCAGCCGCGACCTTCCGATTGTGACCCAGGTGGAAACCATTGATCCCTACCTGCCGCTGCGTGAAGATCTGACTCGCACTGGCTATGCGGCCTATGTGCTTGAACTGCTCGACCGGTTTACTTACGAAGAAGAGGGCGGCAGCCCAAAGTTGTTCAGCCTGCTGACTGAAACGCTGGGGCGTTTGTCCGGCAAGGGCGAAATCTGGACGATTGTGCGGTATTACGAGATGAGGCTGCTGGATTTCCTGGGTTTTCGCCCGCAGTTGTTTGAATGCGCCAACTGCCGGGCAGAGATAAAACCAGTGGATCAGTTCTTTTCCCCTTCCGCTGGCGGCGTAATCTGTCCCAGTTGTGGGATGGGGCTGCCCGGATTGTGGCCGGTTTCGGTGGAAGTGCTCAAATACCTGCGCCATTTTCAGCGCAGCAACTTTGAGCAAGCTGCGCTGGCAAAAGTCCCACCGTCCATTCAGAAGGAAGTTGAAACCCTGATGCAGGCTTATTTTACTTATTTGCTGGAGCGCAACCTGAACACCCCTGGTTTCATTAAGAGAATCGCGGCTGGCTCGTAAAGCGGCCCCTTTAGATCAAGAACAAAAATCCCCGAAACGCCTGTGGCGAAGCTTCGGGGTTTTTTGTTTACTTCATGCGCCTGGCCCAGTTCAGCACAAAAATCCAGGCGGCGAGCAGCACGACCGGCTTGAACATCCGCCAGAGAAAGATGTGGAACCAGCGCCAGCGCAGTTTATAGATGACTCTGGCAATGAACCAGCGCACAAACAGGGTTTGCCCGAGCGGACTGCGCATGAGTCTGCCGTGGTATCCCGAAAATTCAAAATCATTCTGCGTAAAGGCATCCAGGATTTGACGGGCCGCCAGCTTGCCATACCCCAGCGCCATGCTGATGCCTTCTCCAAAGAGCGGGTCAGCGCCGGCGGCATCCCCCACCAGCAGAACGCGCGGTGCGCTGACCTGGCTACGCGGGTGAAACCAGCGAATGGGGTGCCCTTTAAGCTCGCTTTCGGCCAGATCGTACCCAAATTTAGCCATTTCGGCTGCCAGGCTTTCCTTAAACGGCGGGCGCTGGACTTCGG
>CAIWAX010000427.1 GCA_903910795.1 uncultured Anaerolineae bacterium | reverse complement strand
TTATCTTCGATCGTCCCGGCCAGGCTCGCTTTTTATCGAACTTGGCAGAAATTAATCAGTATTTTGGTTTGGGACGAAGGCATTATCTGCCAGCCAGCGCGCGGAAAAAGTTCTCGATGACCGAGAGGCCTGAAGCTTGGGGCTTGTTCCTGCTGAAAATCGCCTTGCCTGCTCCGACGATGGCAACCTGTGCAAGTCTGGCTATTCACTGCCGGATGAGCATATTCATTCGTAATTAATTTCCCAGGATCACCCACACCAATCCAAGAACCTGCCAATAATCCTTCTATCATCCTGGTGCTCTAGATACCCGGCAATCGCCTCTCCGCACATCCTGCGCATTCCGAGCAAACTCTCAGTCAACAGGCAACGGGATAAAGATTTCGCCTGCCATACGCAACAAATCAATGGCGTTCGCTTCGCTCAAGTGCAGGAGCGGGTCGTTTTCGCAAACGACAATACGTCTCACTCTTTGTTCCCCTTTTGCTTCAATGCCCAGGCAACATCATCCATCTGGTATTTTTCCGCCAAGGCACGATCAACCGCCAGCTTCGGCACCAGACGAATGGTTCCATCAGCGTCAACAACAGCCTCCAACAAATCGCCTTCCTTGATTTTTGCCTTACGGCGAGTTTGGGCTGGCAGGGTGATTTGTCCATTGCTACGAACCTGTAGATATTCGGACATGGCATGCTCTCCTTCTGAAATCCTGATATCCTGATTTCTCATTCATCATACAACACAGTAAAACGCATCTCAAGCCGCAGGCCCACAGCCGGTAATATCTTACGCGTACCCGTTGATTACAGCCTCACCATAATCTGTCCAGTGCGGTATAAACCAAATTTACGGGTATAAATTCAGGCCGGCGGTGGTAGCGGCGTAGTACCGTTGGAATTTAAAAAGTGCCATCCACAATTGGATGGCACTTTTTTGATTCTCGCCAGGCCATATTATCAATCCAACGGACTTCTTACTGCCCTTGGCCCGCGGTTGAGCACATGGGTATAGATCATCGTGGTTTTGACATCTTTATGTCCAAGCAATTCCTGCACTGTACGTATATCGTACCCGGCCTCCAGGAGATGTGTGGCAAAGCAGTGCCGGAAGGTAAGCGGACTCACAGGTTTGTCTATTTTCGCCAGCTTGACGGCTGCTCTGACCGCCCGCTGTAAGCCACTGGGATCCAGGTGGTGGTGGCGGGTGATTCCACTGCGCGGGTCGGTTGAAAGCCGGTCAGATGGGAAGATAAACTGCCAGGCGATTTCCTTATCCGCATTGGGATATTTGCGGGCCAGGGCAAAGGGAAGCTCCACCGAACCATATCCTTGCGCAATATCCCGTTCATGGAGTTTTCGAACAAACGCGATTTGTTCCATGAGGGGCTGCACCAGGCTGGCAGGCAGCATGGTCGCTCGATCCTTCTCGCCTTTTCCTTCCCGGACAATCACCTGAGATTGCTCAAAATCGATGTCTTTCACCCGCAGGCGCATACATTCCTCAAACGTAACCCACAACCATAGAGCAGCTTCGCCATCAATTGATGCAATCCCTGTATCCCTGATATCACTAGCGCGACTTCAGCTTTCGACAAGACCGTTGGCAAGCGTTCCGAACGTTTGGCGCGCAGCGCATGAAGCGGAACAGGAAAGTCGATTTGCAACACATTCCGATATAAAAACAGCAGGGCATTCAACGCCTGGTTCTGGGTGGAGGCAGAAACACTTTCATCTTTGGCCAGATGCGTGAGGAAGGCTTCAATCTCAGCGGCACCCATTTCAGCAGGATGGCGTTTATTGTGATAGAGAATATAACGCTTCGCCCAGTGAACATAGGTTTTCTCAGTGCTGTAGGAATAATGCTTCAATCGAATCGCGTCTCGAAGCTGGTCGAGAAGTTTTTTAGGTTTTGGAGGGGATTGATCCGGTCATGGATATTTCACTTTTTAACGCTGGGGGTATAATATTTTTAAGATTTGTTTACCGTCGATTGTCTGAGATAGTCAAGCATAATTGCAGCATAGCACATCTTATTCAGCTAGCTATACGGTATAACTGCAGTGTATTGTGAGTCCGTATAATTAATAGTTGGGCGCTTGTATTCTTTATTACTATGAGAGTGTTGCAAAATGAATGATTATGCTTTCTCCGATATTTCCTCCGATTTTCCACCTGGCTATGTTGACCCCGATGAAGATTTGGTCACTACTGCGCAGATTGTTGCGCAAGAAACAGATGATTTATCTAAAACAATATTAGGCAAAGTCTTCACAATAGACTTTTTATTGAAACATATCTTAAATGCCAATCTAAAAAGACGTGGAAATCTTGGTATAGTATCACCAGATAATACCTTTGTATCAAATGAACAATTCTGGAAGGGATTTTATATAGAAGGCCAAAGTAGGGCTTTTAGATGGGTGCGATTAGAGAGTTTTCAATTAACCGATTGGTTTCCTCGCTCACCAGGTTTATCTAGCAGTTTGTCGGAGAGAGCGTAAAAATAGGCGCTCCCAAAAAGAAATGCGTCTCAAAAGCAAGAAAATAGCGGTAAAAGTAGTCTAAACAGCCGATTTCATAGGTAACTTTTCCT
>CAIWAX010000426.1 GCA_903910795.1 uncultured Anaerolineae bacterium | reverse complement strand
TGATAATCGTGTTTTTCTCTCGTAAATGGCCTAATAGGCCATCAAAGTGGGAAAAATTCGAAACTAATTTTCGAGAATCGAGTTATTGCAGCAGAGTCAATAATGTTTATTGTAACTTTTATTCATCACAGCTTAAGCATTTTTATCTAAAATAATGTACTAATGATACCTGCGCCCTGACCTCGCGGGACAGTGATTTAAATTATATGTTATCCTTCCTTATCGGGTATTTACACAGCATTTAGATGACAGTTAGGAATTGCTTAATTTATTGAGCAAAGAATTGGCAACTACAATGATCTTCAAGCAAAATAAATGAGCGCACCATGCGTGGATAATTCGCGAAATAAATTATGGATTGATTCCCCTGTGCAAACCTTAGAGGGTCACCATATACAAAATCCAATCTACCTGCCATTTATTTTTACCATCCTTTTGCAGCGGCCCAACCATAAAATGTCCAAACCAGAAGAAAAGCCTCAAGAGAATAGCCAGCCCCCTCTGCAATCGAAACCGATCGTTACGCATTTACTGCCTGGTCTAACGGTCTTGGTAATCCTGATTACAGCCGCATTGCTATTTGATTGGATCGCAACAAACCAGGAGAGGAACGAAGTTCGCAGGCTCGCGCCTCTCACGTCACCCCAGGTTGAAGTGGGAACAGTCATCCAACAAGCTGCGTTTTACCAGCCCGACCTTTTACCTGTGTATGGCAGTTCCGAAATGGTTATGACGACCACGCCATACCGGGCCATGAACTTCTTTAGCACATTCCCAACCGGCTTTGATATTATAGACATTGCCAAGGCAGGCGATAGCCCCATTAATATAGCCCAGGATATAGCCTCGCTTGGGGCAAGCTTGAAGGGTAAAAAAATTGTCATCTCTTTCGCCCCAGGCATGTTTGCCCAGCCTCAAGCAAAACAGGATGCCTATAAAGGAAATTTCTCCATGCTCCACGCCAGTAGCCTTATCTTCAGCCCTTATTTGTCTCTAACAGTGAAGAATGAGGCGGCACAACGCATGATGGAATATCCGGACACACTGAACGACAATCTACTAATTCAATTCGCTATTTATAATCTCATGCAGAATACCAGGGTAAATAATTACATATATTATTCACTGGTTCCGCTCGGGCAACTGAATAACTTCATATTCAGGTTGAAAGATCATTTTGCCATTATAAAAAATCTCTGGGTCCTTCATGGATCATCAAGCAAACCCGAAACCCGCACAATAGATTGGAAGGCGGCGATTTCAAACGCAGAAGCAGTTCAAAAGCTCAACACCAAAAATAACCCATATGGGCTGGACAACCAGATTTGGAGTCACCATGGTTATTTGGGTTTTGAATTTCATGCACCGGGATCACAAGATCAAAATTACCTTTACAAATTAAGTAAATCACAAGAATGGGGCGATTTAAGTATTCTGCTGCAGGTTTTGAAAGAGATGGGCGCCAAACCTTTGATACTAAGCCGCCCAATTAATGGCACCTTATATACTGCCGCTGGTATTTCGCCAAAAGCACAACAAGCTTATTACAGCAAACTTAAGGAAGTGGTTGGTACTTACAATTTCCCGCTGGTGGATTTCGAACAATATACTGGAGATCAATATTTCAGCGTTGATTATGCATCTCACACCAGCCCCAAGGGCTGGGTTTTGGTTGATCAGATATTGGATGCGTTTTACCATAATAAACCGCTTCAGTGAAATCCAAAAACGTTTCCAGATTCCGTTTGTCTGATTGATCAAGAGCTGGGTGGGCGAGGGTTCAATTCCAATTCACTGGTTCGAACCAGTGAATACCCGCTTTTCTTCACCGAAAAACCCGAATTTTTCATGATATATTTCTATTATCATCAGCATGGAAAGTACCCATAAGTTCAGTTATACATATCACAGTAATAATGACGATCTCCCCTCAACCACATTCCCAACAAACCTTTACCCGACCTGGGCTGACTCTGACGCACATCCTGCCGGCCCTGACAGTCTTGATCATCCTTATCAGTACCGCGATTTATGCGGACCGCAACGCTACTACCTATGAAAATAATTATGGGGTCATCCTCAGCCAACAATTGAACCCAGATAGTGCCATCAGCACCGTGGTTCAACAGGCTGCTTTTCGCCGTTCAGACTTGCTGCCGGTATACGGCAGTTCTGAAATTTACCTTACCATCACACCTTACCGGGCATTCTATTTCTTTGATTACCATCCAACTGGTTTCGAAGTGTTCGATGTTGCCAGGAAGGCTACCACCTCGTTGATCATGGCGCAGGACCTCGCATCGGTTGGCCCGCTGATAAAGGGAAAGAAAGTGGTTATCTCTTTCACGCCCTCTATGTTCACGGCCCCACAAGTGGCAAGCGATGCTTATGCCAATAACTTTTCCAGAATCTACGCAAATGGGCTGGCATTCAGCACCAGTCTCAGCATGGATATCAAGCAACGGGCTGCAATACGCATGCTAGATTACCCGGATACGTTGGAAACAGATCCGGTGCTCAAATTTGCTATTCAAAATCTTGCTGCCAACACACCAATTAGCAATGTATTCTATGATTTAATTTTCCCCCTCGGACAGTTGGATAATTCCATTTTGCGCCTGCAAGATCATTATTCAATTTGGACTGCATCCCAAAAACAGCCTTTCAAAACAAAAAGAGTCAAGCCGGCTGGAAGAAAAATTAATTGGAAAGCTGAGCTTGTCGATGCTGAAGCCGTCCAAAAACAAAATACAACCTCAAACCCTTACGGCATTGACAACGATACCTGGGTAAATCATCCCCACATAGGCGGTTTTCAGTTGCGCTCACCAGGCACACAAGATCAAATTTTTCTCAACAATCTTAAAACTTCAAAAGAATGGGAAGATTTCAGCATTTTGCTGGAAGTTTTGAAAGAACTGGGCGCCAAACCACTGCTTTTAAGTCGACCAATCAATGGCGCTACCTATACCGCCGCTGGTATTTCGCCGAAGGCGCAGCCAGTCTATTATGGTTTGCTACAAAAAGCGGTTGAACCGTACAAATTCCCGGTGGTGGATTTTCGTAACCACACCAATGACCTTTATTTCAGCGTTGATTTTGCATCACACACCAGCGGCAAAGGGTGGCTGTATGTAGATCAAACGCTGGATGCTTTTTATCACGATAGGCTGGGAAAATAAATAATAACATTGCGGACAATTCATGTTACAAATCATGAAATATTCCAAATCATAAAGAAGGATGGTTATACACATGACAACTCAGGAAATTATTATAGATGAATTGGAGAAAGTGACCGGGACCGACGAAGTGCGCAAAAACCTGGATCTGGCCTTATTTGAAGAGCAAATTCTGGATTCACTTGGCACGGTTGAATTGATCGTCTCTCTGGGAGATATGTTCCACATTGACCTTACACCTGGAATGGTAGACCGCAAAATGTGGGCAACTCCGCGTAAAATTATCAGTGATATTGAATCCAGGATTAAAGCCCAGGCTGTATAAGAACCATTAAACAACTTTATTCAAAGGAAAAAACATGTCCATCTGGCAATGGATAAAATCATTGAGAGCCATCACATTCAATCCCTGGGTGCGATATATCTTGCTGACATTATATTATCTCGCAATTGTGGCCGGCCTGATCATCCTGTACGGTAAAGGTGACTTCTCTACACCGCCGTTCGTTTATCAAGGATTCTAGAAAGCGCAGCCATGAATATCCTGGATAGGATTCACGCCTGGAGTATCAATACCCCCAATCATCTGGCCTATGTTAGGGGCGAGAGTGTTCTTTCCTATCAAGATCTGGAAGAGAAATCAAACTGGCTGGCAACTTACTTCAGCGATTCTTTGCCAAACGACCGTGCTCCCATCGCGATTATCGGCCACAAAGAACCAGAAATGCTGATAACATTTCTGGCAGCCGTAAAATCCGGCCACCCATACATCCCAATTGACACAGCCACCCCCTCTCAGCGAATTGAAGCCATCATTGAGAAATCCAAAGCCGCATTACGGTTGACCCCTGGAAACGTCCAACAACTCCTGGTAGAACAGAACCTCCCCGCAGGGCACTTGTCACCACAACCAAAGTTACCTCACGAGATTAAACTTGAAGATGCCTGGTATATCATCTTCACCTCAGGCAGCACGGGCGAGCCAAAAGGTGTCGTGATCACAACAGCATGCTTGGAAAGCTTCGTAACCTGGATGCTGGATGAACAGCACCTTTCTGAACAATCCGAGATTTTCATCAACCAGGCCCCCTTTTCCTTTGATCTGTCGGTCATGGAACTGTACTTGAGCCTGTCGACTGGCGGAACAATATTCAGTCTCAGCCGAGATGAAATTAGCGAGCCAAAAGAGCTGTTCAAAACTTTGGCCAGTTCCAGCGCCACAGTCTGGGTATCAACGCCATCCTTTGCGCAGATGTGCCTGTTTGAACCAACTTTTTCTGAAAAACTGCTGCCGCGAATGCGGAAGTTCCTTTTCTGCGGTGAGACCCTGCCACCGGAAGTGGCTGCCAGCCTGTTGAATCGCTTTCCAAAAGCTGAAGTCTGGAATACCTACGGCCCCACTGAAGCTACTTGCGCCACAACCTCCCTGCAAATTACACAAAATGTCATTGCAAAATACAACCCATTACCTGTGGGCTATCCGAAGTCAGACAGCGACATCCGGGTGATGAAAGCAGATGGGTCCGGCTGCGCAGAAAGCGAACGTGGAGAAATTATTATTGCCGGCCCAAATGTCAGCCCAGGTTACCTGGGCCAGCCTGAACTGACCGCGAAGGCTTTCTTTAAACTCGGAGAACTACAGGCTTATCGTACCGGCGATACAGGCCATTTTGAGCAAGGCATGTTATTCTTTGATGGTCGTCAGGACAATCAAATCAAACTGCACGGTTACCGAATAGAACTTGGCGATATCGAATCCAACCTTCAGGCACTACCAACGATCCGGGATGCGGTTGTGTTGCCGCATTTAAAAAATGGCTTGCCAGATTTTCTGGCGGCTTTTATTATATTAAACACAGGGCCCGTACCGGGAGAGTTTGAAACGACCCGCGGCCTGAAACGCGAGCTGCGGAAAAGGCTGCCTGATTATATGGTTCCGCACAAATTTTATTATCCGGACAAATTTCCGATGACTGCCAATGGCAAAATCGACCGGCGAAAACTGGCAGAGAGCATGAAATGACCCCTTATACTAATTTTTATTATTTTGGCTTCGCCCTGTATGCTTTGCTGCCAGTTTTTCTGTTTTTCAAGTTTAAGCTTGCTTCAAAATTCTGGCTGGTCATTACGACCATCTTTATGCTGGCTTTACAATACGCGGCTACTAAAAACATTTTTGTCGCCACTTCATTTTCGGAATTATGGCTGGTTCTCGGTTATGGAGTTGTCCAATATTTACTGGCGCTTTTATTCCTGGTAATCCGCCCCGCAGTGCATACGAAAAGCGGCGCCAACCGGATTGTATTTTGGGTCGTGGTTTTGCTCAGCCTGGCGCCATTACTGGCTGGGAAATTCATTCCCCTGGTAAACCCCTCATACCTGTTGGTATTCCTGGGGCTTTCCTATGCCACATTCCGCTGCCTGGATGTCATCATCGGCATCCAGGATGGTTTGATCAAAAACCTGCCGCCTTTTCAGTACCTTACTTTTTTATTGTTTTTTCCAACAATTTCTTCCGGCCCGGTTGATCGTTACCAGCGTTTTAGTGAGGATTGGAACCATCGCCGGACTGGTACTGAGTTCATCAACGATATTGATGGCGCCATCCAGCGCATCTTCCGGGGTTTCCTGTATAAATTCATCCTGGCAAGCCTGATCAACACTTATTGGCTGGATGTGGCGGCCTCGCAGCATGGTTTTCTAGCCAACGTGTCTTACATGTATGCCTACAGTTTCTACCTGTTTTTTGATTTTGCCGGGTACAGCGCGTTTGCAATTGGCTTCAGTTACATTTTTGGCATTCACAGCCCCGAAAACTTTAACTTGCCATTTCTTGCCACGAATATGATTGATTTTTGGAACCGCTGGCATATCAGTCTTTCCAGCTTTTTCCGGGACAATATTTATAACCGATTTGTTTTCGCGGCCCTAAAAGGCCGCTGGTTCAAGAACAAATTTACGGCTTCCTACCTTGGATTCCTGCTTTCCATGGGATTGATGGGGTTATGGCATGGAACAGCCTGGCATTATATTATTTATGGTCTGTATCATGGAGTACTTTTGATACTGACGGATATGCTGGAACGTAATAACAAAAAGAAGAAATGGTGGGATGAAAATAAACCAGTCAATAAAGTGCTGTCAATCGTGATTACTTTCCAACTGGTTTGTTTCGGGTTGTTGATATTCTCCGGGCATCTTGGATAAGAATATCTGACGAATGAATCATGGAATGATCCCGGTACGATTTGCGATTTGCTAAGCAAATCGGCAAATCGATTGGGACAGATGCGCTTACTGGCTTTCCACTCAGATGACCTCAGGAATCTCATGATGTGATTGGTTAACCAGGTAAATCCCGGCCAGTGCCATGACGCCGCCAACGAGTTGAAGCGGGAATGGGACTTCTCCCAGTAACGGGATGGCCAGAAGGGTTGTGATGACTGGTTGGGCAATCATCGTCGGTGAAACCACATGCGCTGGCAAATGTCCCAACGCATAAGAAAGACAAATATACCCGATTACCTGTGAAACAATCGCCGCTCCCAAGAAGGCCAACCAGGTCTGAGTTGTATAACCAGTCAAGGGATTGCCAAGCAATATATTGATAAACAGAAGGGTTATCGCCGCGGTTAGCGCCACCATCCAGGAGTATGTGGGGGCATCCAGGGTTCGCCGGCCTCGTTCAGTTGCCAGGTAATAACCCGCATAGAAAAAGCTCGTGCCCAAAGCCATCAGGTCACCTATCCCCAGACGAGGGTGCAACAGGAAATCGGTGCCCATGATAAACAGCCCTCCACTCATCGCGAGAGCCAACCCTAGCCAAAAATTCCGTTTGAGCCGCGCACCAAAAAAGAATAGGCCCGCCAGGGCTACCCACAGGGGAGCCGAATTGCCGATCAGAGTGGCGTTGGAGGCGGTTGTATAGCTGAGGGAAGTGTTCCACAGCGACAAATCTCCAGAAGTTGCCACGCCTGCGATCACAGGGAAAATCAAAACCCTCCAGTTGGCAACAGCTTTCCGATAACAATTCAGGGCAAAAAACGGCGCAAGCAGCAGGGCGGCAAAAGCCATCCGGTAAAAAGCTGTAACCGGGCCAGGAGCCGTGGCCCAACGTACAAACATGGCTGACAAACTTAACGCAAGTACACCGATTACAAGGGCCAGGTAGGGAAAATATTTGGATTTTGTTGTGCTGACAGTCATCAATAACGGTCTCCTGATATATATCATGCTATTCTACCCCACCAAATCAATCTCCGTTCTCCAGGAACGCGGAAAAGTTTCATTCAACCAGAGTGGCCGTAAAATGCTTGAAACAAGACAGGAGACCAACCTTATCAGTTGGTCTCCTGTTATTTCCTCAATGACGTACTTTTATAGTAACTGCTCACCCATGTCTTGGTTTGGGCATAATCATCACGTTTTAATGCCCAAG
>CAIWAX010000425.1 GCA_903910795.1 uncultured Anaerolineae bacterium | reverse complement strand
GTCTCCTGGTCAGTGGAAAATGGTCAGTCTATTGGGGTTAATTTCCTGACAAATTCAGTTTTACCGGCCGGAATTCGAAAATAAGTTAAACATAATTTGTAGTTTGATTGGATGAATTAAGGGATAAAAACATTGCCAGCGACAGAGCTTTTTAAGATAAAATCGGCGCTATGTCTTCGACCATCCTGCGGGTAAAAACGCGCTCCATCTGGCGGTTTGCGGTTCTGGTTCAAGTTTTTTTAATTGCACTTATCTTGATTGCGGTTCCTACTTTGTGGATATATAACGATTTGAGAGAAAGTTGGGGGGAACCCGCCGCCGAGGCCCTCTTGACCGTAACCTTGATTATCGCCATGGGCATTCTGGTGGCTGGGATCTTCCTGTCTTACCTGATAGATCGAAGCATTCGCCATCGCAAATTCATCTTTGTCGATCCAAAACCCGGCTGTTGGGCAGAACGCATCCTGCAATTTTGGGGGTATTGTATTCAGCATGAAGCTAAAGAGCCTGAGGCACCAACCAATTTGGTGCAGGAAATCGTGCCCTTGGATGTGACAGGTGGGAAAATCATCCATATCCCAGAAAAACCAATGCGATTAGGCCGGCGCCCGGATTTCCCTGTTGAGGACTGGATCAAGGTTGCCCTTCGCTGGGAACTGCGCGACCCACAATTCGACACCTTTTCTTTAAGTGATGTGATATGCCAGGAACTCGGCACTAGTATAGATGGCTCACCCATCATGTCTGAACAGTCTTACTACAAAAGATGGCGGCTCAAAGCTGTGCGTGAGATCAATCGACGACAACTGACTACCCACTTAATTCCAGAGAAACTAAGAAAAAAGTCAGGGGTTAAATTGATTTTTGATTAAAATTATCAAACAAACATACGGGGGAATTTCTACAAATCAAACGCTACTTTAATTACCAATCAACTTCCAAATCCAGATGCTAAAAAGAGCCGCAAGAACGCGGCTCTTTTATATTTCCATTACATACGAGGTTACGCATGGCAAAAGTGATCATTTACTTGCGTGACACGGAACTCAGCGCCCTGAACAAACTGGCGCAACGCGAGTACCGTGTTACCAAGGCACAGGCGGCCTTGATCATCCGACAGGAACTTGTTCGTTTGGGAATGATCAACACCGACAACACCGCAGAGAATCAACCTCATAGCAACGGTCTAGTTTCAGCCCCGCAAAGCGGAGGTGTGCAATGAGGCGGTCCCAGTTTCTTCCCCATCACAAATTTAGATTTAGCTCCTGGCATGAAAGCCTTCCATGCGTCGCCTTTGGAGCAAACTCATGTGGAGGCTGAAATGTTGTTCTCTATCCTGGCCGGCCTTGCCATGTTCACCGGAGCCCTCACACTTGGGGTCCTGGTTTTCATCGTCATCTTCCTTTCATAGAAATTCCAGGCTAGCATCACATTTTCTCATCACTCAAGTGATACGCTCATGACTCTCAAAATAATTTGTATAGCCAATCAAAAAGGCGGGGTGGGTAAAACCACCACCGCCGTTTCCCTGGCCCACGGGCTGGCGCTCAAGAGCAAACAAGTTTTGCTGGTTGATCTGGATCCACAGGGAC
>CAIWAX010000424.1 GCA_903910795.1 uncultured Anaerolineae bacterium | reverse complement strand
TCTATGACTGCCATGTATCGGAGGAAGTGTGCCTGCTCGAGATGGAATACGCCTCGGGCGGCAGCCTGGCGGCGCGCCTGCAGGCCGCGCGCGATGCCAACCAGCCCATGCCCATCGAGGCGGCGCTGCAAATCGCCCTGGAAGTGGCCGGGGCCCTGGCGGCGCTGCACACCAAGGATATCATCCACCGCGATCTGAAGCCCAGCAACATCCTGTTCGATGAGCAGGGGCATGCGCGCTTGGCGGATTTGGGGCTGGCGCAGGTGCCGGGCGGGCCCAGCCTGCGTTCGCAGCTCAGCGAGCCGCAGCCGCACCCCGGCACGCCCGAGTACATGAGCCCCGAGCAGGAAAGCTCGGGCAAGGTACTCAAACCACCCTCGGATGTATATGCGCTGGGGCTGGTGTTGTTCGAGATGCTGACCGGGCGCAGCCATATCTACGTCAAACCCGGCACACGCGCCCGGGAACTGCGCGCTGACCTGCCAGCCGCGCTGGACGATCTGCTGGCGCGCATGTTGTCTGAAAACCCAAAAGAGCGTCCCTGGGATGGGCAGGAAGCCGCCGGAGAACTTGGCAAATTGCAGGCCGGTGCGCTGGCGGAACAGGCCCGCAAACAAGCCGCGCAGCAGGCGCAGGCCCGGCAAAAGGTTGTGGAGGAAGAAGCGCAAAAACAGGCAGCGCTGCTCGAAGAGCAGCGCCGGAAGGTGGAGATCGCCCGGCAGGAAGCCCTGGCCCGCGAGAAAGCGCTGGCATTGGAACTCCGCGAGCAGGAACTGGCGCGACAGAGCGAGATTCAACCGGCGGCAAAAGCGCGGCGCATGCAAGCCATGCGTCCTCCTCAAAAATCTTTTTTGGAACGCTTCTGGCCGGCGTTGCTGGTGGTGGGTTTGCTGATGC
This sequence comes from uncultured Anaerolineae bacterium, assembly GCA_903910795.1. GTDB lineage: Bacteria > Chloroflexota > Anaerolineae > Anaerolineales > Villigracilaceae > UBA5195. The sequence continues at coordinate 3,613 of CAIWAX010000424.1, read as the reverse complement.
TGTGGGGAATTGGAAATTTGATGAAACCCGCCGCTGTCCCCACCGCCGCACCGGCGGCGACCATGGCTCCCGTCTCCACCGCCGCGCCGGCTGCGCCGGTTGTCGTCAGCACGCTTACTCCCATCCCGCCTGCCACGGCGCTGCCGGTTTCCCCCACTTCCATTCAGTCTGCAACGGCCCAGGGAGGGATGACCACCCAGGTGCGTCAGAAGGATGGCATGACGATGGTGTATGTGCCGGGCGGGACGTTCACGATGGGCAGCGCGGATATTACGGATGCCGCGCAGCACCAGGTAACGCTCTCCGCTTACTGGATCGACCGGACGGATGTGACCAATGCTCTGTTTACGAAATTTGTAACTGCCCAAAACTACAAAACAGATGCGGAAAAGGCTGGACTGAGCTATGGATATATTCCCGCGCATGGAGGCTGGGAGCAAGTCAGCGGGGCGGATTGGCAGCACCCGCAGGGGCCCACCACCAGCCTGTCCGGGTTGGATCAGCACCCGGTCGTGCACGTTTCGTGGAACGATGCCACGGCTTACTGCGCCTGGGCCGGAGCAAGGCTTCCCACCGAAGCGCAGTGGGAGCTGGCGGCGCGCGGGACGGATGGACGAACCTACCCGTGGGGCGAGCAAAAGCCGGATGGCAGCCTGGCGAATTTTGCGGATAAAAACCTGGCGGGTGCCAGTTGGGCGGATCAGACGGTTGACGATCATTATGAGTTCACCTCGCCGGTGGGTAATTACCCGGCCGGTGTCAGCCCGTATGGCGCGCTGGATATGGCTGGCAATGTCTGGCAGTGGACGGCGGACTGGTATGACAAAAGTTATTATGGTACTTCCCCGGTCAGTAACCCCAGCGGGCCAACCAATGGAACCTATCAGGTGCTGCGGGGCGGTTCGTGGGGCTACGGCACTGACGTCTTGCGTTCTGCCAACCGTCACTACGGCGATCTCCTCCCTTCCGATTCCGCTAATAATGCCGGTTTCCGTTGTGCCCGCTCGAATTAATCCTGGTTTTCCAGGTTTCTCGCCGAAGGCGTTCTGAAAGGCCTTGATCTTTCCTCCCCGCGCCGCAGGCCGCTAAAAAACGAGCCTGGCACCCCGCACTTTCGCACTCACCCCCGCACACTGCACTTTCGCACTCACCTGACACCTGACACCCTATGACCTACGCTCCCGGTGACCTCATCCTCGACAAATACCGCATCGAAACCCTGCTCGGACAGGGTTCGTATGGGGATGTTTTCCGCGTCACCTTTCTGCCGCTGAACCAGCCGCGCGCGCTCAAGGTGCTGCGCCGCGCTGGCGCAACCGCTCAAGAATTTGAGAAGGCCCAGGGACGTTTTACACTGGAGGCCCAGCTCGGCGGGCAATTGAACAGTCCCAACCCCAACCCGCATTTACTGATGATCTACGAGCCTATTCTTAATGAAGAAATGGCTGGCATCGTCATGGAATACGCGCCCGGCGGAAACCTGGCAAAGCGCATCCAGCAGGCCCGGGAAAAGGGAGAGCCCATCCCGCTGGCGCAGGCGCTCCAAATTGCGCTGGATATCGCAGAGGGCCTGGCGGCGCTGCATGACAAAGAGATCATCCACCGCGACCTGAAACCCGCCAACATCCTGTTTGACCAGCACGGTCATGCCCGTGTGGCTGATCTTGGCCTGGTGCAGACAAGCGATGACAGCAGTCATCGCTTGGAACTCAGTAAAGCTCAGCCGCATCCCGGCACGCCGGGCTACATGAGCCCGGAGCAGGAAACCTCCACCCATCCTCTCAAGCCGCCCTCGGATATTTACGCGCTGGGGCTGGTGCTGTTTGAGATGCTGACCGGCAAACTTTATTACAACCAGCGCCCGGGCACGCGCGCCAGCAAGCTGCGCGCTGACCTGCCCGCCGCGCTGGACGATTTGCTGGCGCGCATGTTGGCGAAAGACCCGGAAAAACGTCCCTGGGATGGGGCTGAGGCGGCTGGCGAACTGCGCAAATTGCAGGCCGGTGCGCTGGCGGAACAGGCCCGCAGACAAGCCGCGCAGCAGGCACAGGCAGAGACTGACAGGCAGACAGCCGCTGCCCGCGCAGAAGCACTTGCCCGGGAGCAGTCCCTGGCCAGGCAGAAAGAAGAAGCGCAAAAGCAGGCTGAGTTCCTCGAAGAGCAGCGCCGGAAGGCGGAGATCGCCCGGCAGGAAGCCTCGGCCCGCGAGAAAGCGCTGGCATTGGAACGCCGCGAGCAGGAACTGGCGCGCGTGGAGGCAGAAGCGCGTGCCCGCAGGCAGGCTGAACAAGAAAAACAGGTCAAAACAATTGCAGCATCCCGCCCTGTTCCCCAGGAACAGGGCAACGGCTTCCTGGCACGCAGCTGGGGTTGGATGGGGCTGGCAGCGTTGCTTCTATTGTGCGGCTGTTTTGTTATTCTTCTGCTTGCAATACGGTCAATCCCGGCTGCACCGCCAGCCCCGACTGCCGTTGCAATACTGCCAGGGCTGACCGCGACCATTGCCCGTACTCCCATCCCGTCTGCCACGGCGCTGCCGCTTTCCCCCACTTCTACTCCCATTCCGTCTGTCACTGCGCTCCCCACCTCTATACCGGCCCCAACCACCCAGGTGCGCCAGAAGGATGGCATGACGATGGTGTATGTGCCGGGCGCGACCTTCACGATGGGCAGCGCGGATTATTCGGATGCCGCGCCGCACCAGGTGACGCTCTCCGCTTACTGGATCGACCAGACGGATGTGACCAACGCCATGTTTAAGAAATTTGTAACTGATCAAAACTACACAACCGATGCGGAAAAGGCCGGCAAGAGTAATGCATATAATCCCGCCAAGAGAAGCTGGGATCAAGTCAACGGGGCCGACTGGCAGCACCCGCAGGGGCCCACCTCCAGCCTGTCCGGGTTGGATCAGCACCCGGTTGTGAACGTGTCCTGGAACGATGACGCGGCTTACTGTGCCTGGGCCGGCGCGGGGCTGCCCAGCGAGGCGCAGTGGGAACTGGCGGCGCGCGGGACGGATGGACGCGCCTACCCGTGGGGCAACCGGAATCCGGATGGCAGCCTGGTGAATTTTGCGGATAAAAACCTGGCGGGTGCCAATTGGGCGGATCAGACAATTGACGATCATTATGAGTTTACCTCGCCGGTGGGTAGTTATCCGGCCGGCGCCAGCCCGTATGGCGTGCTGGATATGGCCGGCAATGTCTGGCAGTGGGTGGCGGACTGGTATGACGGCGGTTATTATGGTGAATCACGCAACCCAATCGGGCCAGCCAGCGGACAATACCGGATGCTGCGAGGTGGTTCGTGGGGCAGCAGACTGGATGCCACGTTGCGCTCTGCCCATCGTGGCTACCGCGAACCTGCTTATGCTGCCGCCGATACTGGCTTCCGTTGTGCCCGCTCGAATTAATTCTGGTTTTCTGAAAGGTCTTGATCTTTCTTCCTCGCGCAGCGGGTCGTTAAAAAATAAATGAGGCTGCAAGGTATAGTGCAAAACTGTTGGTGAATTTTCAGAAAACTTTCGTGCGCACCATTTCGGCGGGCTGAAGCCCTTCCTCAGTACAAAAAAGCCCTTCGGGCTGCCATATGGAAAGTACCCACCCACAGG
>CAIWAX010000423.1 GCA_903910795.1 uncultured Anaerolineae bacterium | reverse complement strand
CAAGATCTCCACCAGCAATGCCGGTGGCGCTCCGGATGCCATCTATGTCGGTATGGTCGTTGACAACAACGCCTCCCAGCTCCTGAAAGACAAAGTCGCCATCATGGGTGATAACGCCAAGGTCAAGTATGTCGGCCCAGATGGTATTCAGACCCAGGCCTTCATCGATGGCGCAGGCAAGGATGTAGCCGAAGGCGCTTATGCTTCCGTCGCCGGTCTGCCCCTCGAAAAACTCGGCCCCAAGGGCCAGCAGTTCGTCAAGGATTACTCCGCCAAGTACGGCGCCCTGACCGAACCCTATGCTGTGTACGGCTATGAGACCATGAACGTTATCCTCAAGGCCATCGAAGATGTTTGCGCCGCCGGCGGCGATCCCTCTGACCGCGCCACCATCAACAAGGCTGTCTTCGCCATCAAGAACTTTGACGGCGCTCTGGGCACCTGGTCCTTCGATGCCAACGGTGACACCTCTTTGACCGATATGACCTTCTACCAAGTCAAGAGCGGCGCCTACGTTTCTGTCGGCACCTTCAAGTAAAATCAATTCGCACCAAATTCGGGGGGCGGCATTGCAAAGTGCCGCCCCCCTTCCCCTTATTTACGTTTCTGTCTTGACCGCAATTCTGCAGTCACCGTAATGGAGGAACATGGGCAAGGCTAACAATCTCAAAATTCGGAACGTGCTGATCACGATCGTTGTCATCTACATCGTTCTGTTGATCGGCCCCATCGCCGGCTTTGATATCCCAAATATCTACGCACAGGTTGCAGCGAATCCGCTTCAATTGGTGCAATTCCTGATCATTGGTTTGGCAAACGGCGCGATCTTATCGATTATCGCCCTCGGGTACACGATGGTGTACGGTATTATCGAACTTGTCAACTTTGCGCATGGCGATGTGTACATGATTGGCGTGTTTACATCGCTGACCGTGCTTTCATTGACTGGCACATTGGATGCGAAAGACCCTGGCAGAATCATCCTCGGCCTTATTTTTGCTTTGGTTATTTCAATTGCCGTTGGCGCCGGATTAAATGCCTTTATTGAGCGGGTGGCATATAGACGTCTGCGCAATTCATCCCGTCTGGCGGCTCTCATCTCAGCCATCGGTGTTTCATTCATCCTTGAAAATATTGGCCTGATCTGGGCTGGACAAACCTGGCTGGTGCCGCTCTTCGGTACGACCGGCGGCGCTTCACAGAAATCCTTCCCAGACCTGCTTGGCAAAATCATGGCGGGGTATGGCCTTAATGTAAACTTATTGGCTAACACAGGGATCAAACTCACCTTCAATATCAAGGATGCGCTTGTCCTGGTTTTGGCCGCTGTCATGATGACCGGGCTGCGCCTCTTCGTACAGAACACCAAGACGGGCAAGGCCATGCGCGCGGTAGCTCAGAACCGTGATGCTTCCAAGATGCTCGGTATCGACATCGACAACGTTATTTCAACTACCTTCGCGATTGGCGGCGGTCTGGCGGGCGCAGCCGGGCTGATGGCAGGCTTGTATAACAACACTGCCTGGTGGTTCATGGGTTTCCGCGTTGGTTTGGAATCCTTCACAGCGGCAGTGCTGGGCGGCATCGGCAATATCACCGGCGGTATGCTGGGTGGTTTCCTGATTGGCTTGCTGGCCTCTTTCAGTGATGGATACTTGAACGCACGCTGGACACACGCCTGGGTCTTTGTCATCCTGGTACTGGTTTTATTGTTCCGCCCCTCCGGTTTGCTCGGAGAACACGTTGGCGAGAAGGCTTGAGGCTGCGATGAATGAAAAAATGAAAAGAGGTATCATCATTGCCCTGGTCGCCGGTTTTGTGACCCTGTTATTTGGCGGCTGGGCGGTCTCGGTGGCTGGCGCGATCGCTGGCATGGGTTTGGGATTTTTCCTCGGCGGAAAGAACACCGAAAAAACGATAGCGGCAGCCATCAAAGCTGCTCTTGGGCCGATTGCTGTTTCTGCAGGATTGATTTTAGTGATCAGCCTGCTGGATGACCTGGTTGTAGCGACCGCGATTGGGAAAACCCCCAATGATCCTTTGACCATGATCGAAGTCAATCTGGTCGCAATCATCTCGTTTTTTGCCTTTGCCTGCCTCCTAACCGCCACCTCCACACTGTCTGAGAAAAAGCAGCGGAATGCGCAGATCATCCTGCTCATCTTTGTGATTATTTCTTTCCCCTTTGTGGATAATTTCACCGGTTTGCGCTGGACACCCCAGATTATTTTTGCCCTGATTTTCACCATCCTGGCATTAGGTCTTAATATCGTGGTCGGGTTTGCGGGTCTGCTGGATCTAGGTTACGCAGCCTTTTTTGCCATCGGCGCCTATACCACCGGTATTCTATCCTCCCCACAGCATGGTATTTTCCTCAACTTTTGGCTGGTCATCTGGATCGCGGCCGCGGTGGCAGGCACTTTCGGTCTCATTCTGGGCGCCCCCACGCTGCCATTGCGTGGTGACTACCTGGCCATTGTGACCCTGGGCTTCGGCGAAATTGTGCCAGTGCTTTTCAAAAACCTGATCAAAGTCACCATTCAAGAACCCTTCACTTGCTGGATTATCCCTGCCATTACCAAACTATTTGGAGCCAGTTCCAGTCTGGCCTGCATCACCTTCATCAAGGATGTCGATCTGACCGCCGGTGAAAAAGGCATCAACCCAATCGGACGGCCCTGGCTGCCCTTTATTGGTGAGTTCCAATCCGACAATCCCATTCCCTGGTATTTCCTGATCATCGCCATCATCTTGATGTCGGTCTTCATCATCCGCCGCCTGCGCGACAGCCGCCTGGGCCGCGCCTGGATGGCAGTCCGCGAAGATGAACTGGCTGCTTCCCAGATGGGTATTGATCCGGTGCGTACCAAGCTGCTGGCCTTCGCCATGGGCGCCATGTTCTCCGGTTTTGCGGGTGCATTTTATGGAGCCTACATCCGGGCGATTTTCCCAAGCGTCTTTGACTTCAGCGTGTCCATCATCGTGCTGTGTATGGTGATTTTGGGCGGCCTGGGCAACATCAACGGCGTGATCGTGGGTGGCCTGGTGATTATGAGTGCCGACCGTTTATTCCTGCCTGCGTTGAAAGATTTCCTGGCCGGGTTATTAAAGAACACCATTTTGCCAGCTTTGGCAGGCAATCCGACACTCAAAGCCGCCGTTGAACAAAACGCCAACCCAATCCTGTACCGTTTCCTGCTTTTTGGCCTGACTCTGGTGATTATGATGGCAGTTCGACCGCAGGGTCTGATTCCCAGTGCTCAACGCAAAGCAGAACTCGTCGGTGATGAAAATGAACCGACTGAGCCCTTAACGGCAACGGAAGGGTAGGAGCTCAATATGAATATTTTTGAAGCAAAGAGTGTCACCAAAACTTTTGGCGGATTGACCGCAGTCAATAAAGTTGACTTCACCATAGAAAAGGGCATGATCGCCGGGTTAATCGGGCCCAACGGCGCCGGCAAGACCACCTTTTTCAATTCAATCACAGGCATTTACACCATCACCAGCGGCGAGATGTTCTTCGACGGTGTCAAACTGAACGATATAAAGCCCTTCAAAATCACAGCCCTGGGCATTGCGCGTACCTTCCAGAATATCCGCTTGTTTGCCAACATGAGCGCGGTGGATAACGTTTTGGTGGGGAAACATGTTCGCATGCAATCCACCTTGATCGGCCAAATTGTTCATTCTGCCTTCACGATGCAGGAAGAAAGAGATTCCCGCAAGGAAGCGGTTGACATGTTGGAATTTGTTGGCCTGCGCAAATCGGATGCCGAAACCTACGCCAAGAACCTGCCGTATGGTTTGCAGCGCCGCCTGGAAATTGCACGCGCCCTGGCTACCCAGCCCAAAATGCTCCTTTTGGATGAACCGACCGCTGGGATGAACCCCAACGAAACCCAGGATCTGACCAATTTCATCAAACGCCTGCGCAGTGAACTGGGTCTGACCATCCTGCTGATCGAACATCACATGCGCGTGGTTATGAGCATTTCTGATCGCGTGTCTGTTCTGGACCATGGCGAGAAAATCGCCGAAGGTGTCCCCGCTGAAGTTCAAAGCAACCCTCAGGTAATCGAAGCATACCTGGGCAAGGGAAACGCTTCAAAACACAATACTTGAGGACTGGTGCAGTATGCTCGAATTAAAAGATGTCCATACTTATTACGGAAATATTCATGCCCTCAAGGGAATTTCACTGAAGGTGAACGACGGCGAGATTGTGACGCTGATTGGTTCAAACGGCGCTGGAAAGACAACCACCCTCCGTACCATTCAAGGGCTTTTGAAACCGCGCAGCGGATCGATCAAATTGGATGATCTTGAACTGCATAAGCTGCCTTCCCACCAGGTGGCGACACATGGCATCGCTCAAAGCCCCGAAGGTCGCATGATCTTCCCGCGCATGAGCGTGATGGAAAACCTGGAAATGGGCGCTTACGCGCGATCCGACAAAGACGGCATTGGGAAGGATCTCGATCGGGTGCTGACCCTTTTCCCTCGCCTGCGGGAACGCATCAAACAAAAAGGCGGCACCCTCTCGGGCGGTGAACAGCAAATGCTGGCCATGGCGCGCGCGCTGATGGCTCGCCCCCGCATCCTGTTGCTGGATGAACCCTCCATGGGTCTGGCGCCCATCCTGGTCGATCTGATTTTTGAGACAATCGTTTCCATCAACAAGGAAGGCACCACCATCTTGCTGGTTGAACAAAATGCGCTCATGGCACTCTCCATCGCCAACCGCGGTTACGTTTTACAAACTGGTGAAATAATCCTGAGCGACACCAGTGATAACTTGCGGAATAATGACGAAGTACAAAAAAGCTACCTGGGCGTTGTTTAGGCCAAACCCTTTTCTGCCCATTCAATCTCATCAAAAAGCGCAGAGGCCATTTTCTTCTGCGCTTTTTGATTGTCTTATTTGTTTAATCAATGGAAAATACCCATAAGTTCAGTATGGAAAATACCCATAGGTTCACTATGGAAAGTACCCATAAGTTCACTATCACGAGGTAAAAATGCCATCTGCCGAGATCATCACGATTGGTACAGAGATATTGCTGGGCGAAATTGTCGATACCAATTCCGCCTTCCTGGCTCGTCATTTAAGGGATTTGAATGTGGACGTTTTTCGCACATCCACAATTGGAGATAACACCCAGAGGATAGCCAATATCATCCGCGAAACACTCACCCGCACCCAGATCATTATTACCACCGGCGGTCTTGGCCCCACAGTGGATGATCCGACCCGCGAGGCGGTCGCGCTGGCATTTGGGGTCGAAACAGAGTTTCGCCCGGAGTTATGGGAGCAAATTGTCGAACGCATGCAGCGATTTGGGCGCGTGCCAACTGAAAATCAAAAACGCCAGGCCTATATTCCCAAAGGCGCAATTCCAGTCAATAACGCAGTCGGCACAGCCCCGGCTTTTATTTATGAACAGGGCGACAAATGTGTCATCTCGCTGCCCGGCGTGCCCAAGGAAATGGAATATCTGGCTGAGAATGCTGTTTTCCCCTACATAAAAAGCCACTATCAACTGAGCGGTTTAATAAAAGCGCGTGTGCTGCATACCGCCGGCATGGGAGAAGGTGCGATTGATGAACAAATTGGCGACCTTGAGCTGCTCTCAAACCCGACCGTCGGGCTGGCCGCCCACTACGGAAAGGTTGATATCCGCATCACCGCCAAGGCAGAGACAGACGAAAAAGCAGATGAATTGATTTCAGGTGTGGAGCAAACCATCCGTCAGAAACTAGGAAAAGTTATTTATGGAGCAGATGATGAAACCCTCGAAGGCGTGGTGTTAGCTGCGCTGCAAAACAAGGGTTGGAAACTGGTTGTTTTAGAAGTAAATTCAGGTGGCGAGCTCACCCGCCAGCTTTCAGCGGCAGGTTCGCAAACTTTTATCAGCGGTAAAATCCTTCCCAATTTGTCAGAGGGAGAAACCCTGGCGAATTTGCTTGAAGAAGAACTAAAAACGCATAAAGTTTCTGTAGGTCTGGGCCTGATCGCCCGTCCCGCCACTGGCCGGTCTGAAGTGCAACTTCTCCTTATCACCCCGGGCCAGCAAAAAGGTGAAACGCGCGGGTACGGGGGGCATCCCAAAAATGTGTCATCCTGGTCCGCAAATTCTGCGCTTGAATTGCTGCGCAGTAATCTGACCTGAAAACCAACCTACGTTTTCATACATCTACGCGCAGTTTTCAAGGAAAATTCGGCACGGCTTTGCCAGATTCAATGCAATGAACTTGCAATCAGTGCGTCATGTTTCTGTCACGAATTGAAATCCTTTCACATGATAAAAATAGTCATCGAACAAAAACCTGCATGTGAAAGGATCAACTATGCTCCCCCTCAAACCATATCTGGATATGTATAAAGAATACGGCCTTATCCCACAAGTGCGTGAAGAACCGCCAGTTCCTTTTACAATTCAAACTTTTGCCGTTTATACATTGCTCATTCCGCTATTGAGAAAAAAACAGGAAACGACCGCCCTCACTGTTCGCCGTAAACATGGCATTTTCTCAATAAAACTCGAACCTTCGAGAAAATGCCGTCCCACAGGGCACATGTGACCAAAAGACAAGACCTGACCTTCCATTGGAGTGTCAGGTCTTTTTTTCCTATTTACAGAGTAGGTTATTCTGAAAGCGGACATATTGATTCAGTTTACAGCCCTGGGAGTGTTCGATCCGCCCGCTTGACTTTATAAACAGACAAGTACATAATAGTGAAATTCTTTTGCAGGAAAAGAAACCACCTACTTTTCAAGATCAAAAAAAATTTCGAGGAGAACAAATGACACAAACTGTCGATATTTTGCTTATCAACGCTCACGTTTTAACGATGGATATTGAAATGAACCAATACCATCCTGGCGCCCTGGCAATCAAAGGCGACTCCATTGTGGCTGTGGGGGCGGAAGCAGAGATAAAAGCACGATATTCAGCGGCAACTGTGATCGATTGCGGAAACAAAATTTTAATGCCGGGTCTGGTCAATGCCCATACCCATATCCCGATGACGCTCTTGAGAGGGCTGGCAGATGACCTGCGCCTGGATGTCTGGTTGATGGGTTACATGATGCCGGTGGAACGGGAGTTTGTCTCTCCCGACTTTTGCCGTCTGGGCAGCCTGATAGCATGCGCAGAATTGATAAAAGGCGGCGTGACAAGTTTCGCAGATATGTATTACTTTGAGGAAGATATTGCCAAAGCGACGGTCGAAGCCGGCTTGCGGGGAGTCTTGGGACAATCGGTGATGAAATTTCCTACGCCGGATGCCAAGTCTTATGAAGATTCGCTCGCCATGGCAAGAGATTTTATTACCCGCTGGAAAGGTCATCCGCTGATCGTGCCATCTGTTGCGCCGCACGCTCCCTACACCTGTACCCCAGAAATATTGAAAGCATCGGCCCAACTGGCCGCTGAGTTCGATGTTCCACTGCATATCCATATCGCCGAAACTTCTTTTGAAGTTGAAAATATGCGCAATGAAAATAATATGCCGGTCGTCCCGTATGTAAAAAAACAGGGATTATTTGATGCCAAAGTCCTGGCGGCGCACTGTGTGCATATTGATGATGGGGAAATTCGAACCCTGCAACATTACAACGCCGGTGTGGCGCATAACCCTTCGTCAAATTTAAAATTGGCTTCGGGATTTGCGCCGGTCAGCAAGATGCTGGAGGTGGGTTTGAATGTGGGCATCGGTACCGATGGTACCGCGTCTAACAATGATCTGGATATGTTTGAAGAAATCCGCCTGGCAGCCTTCATCGCCAAGGCAGTCAATAACGATCCAACCAGCTTACCTGCAGCACAGGCGCTCTCGATGGGCACACGCCTTGGCGCTCAGGCCTTGCATATTGGGAATATTACCGGTTCACTTGAACCGGGCAAACGCGCCGATTTAATTCTGGTAGACACCTCCCCGCTGCATAACTCTCCGCGTTTTGAGCGCGATCCAAACAATGCTTATGCCCAAATTGTGTATGCCTCCAAATCAACTGATGTAAGCGATGTGATGGTCAATGGGAAATGGCTGATGCGCGAGCGCCAATTATTGACCCTGAATGAAACTGATCTGCTCCAACAGGCCGCCAGTTACGCCAGGCGCATCGATACATTCCTCATGGCCCGCGAACAATCCGTTCTATCAAAACTGATCGCCCTGGGCGGCTCGATCGAAGAGGAAAGTTTTGAAGTACAAATCAAAGTCAAAGTTGAAGATCCAATTGCCATCCAAAAAGCCATAAAATCACCAGAATTGGAAATCAAATATCAAAAACATTACCGGCAATACGACAATTACTTTACCTTTGAGTCAGAAAACCAGGGCAGATTAAGATATCGCGAGGATGATTCCATCGACGATAAAGGCAAAGTGATCAGTGTCCGCGCCAGGCTGACACTGATCGGCCAGAACCGGGAAGACGACTTCGATGGAGATGTACTGCTTTCACGATCGCGCTACCTGGCGCCAGCCAGCCAGACCCTGCGCTTTTACCGCGAGTATTTCAAACCGGTTAACGAAGGAATCATCGAAAAGGATCGTTTACGCTGGCACGTAAAATATAAAAACGAGGAATTTTTTATCAATCTGGATACGGTTGAAAGACCCGATCTGGGCTACTTCCTTGAAATTAAAAGCCGCACCTGGAGTAGAAAAGATGCGGAAGGAAAGGCACAGCTCGCTGCTGAGCTTGTTAATTTCCTGGGCGCAGCCAGTGGTCAGCATATCACCAGTGATTATTTTGGCTTGATCCCCGCAAAATAAACAAACTCCCCCTCGAAAACAATTCCCCCGCCAACGAAAAGCGAGGGAATTGTTTTTTTGTAAAAATAGCCGGTAACAAGGCCAGAAGGGAAGGTTGTTTTCTATGGACAGCCATTTTTCAGATGCTGCTGGTATGTTTCCGAAAAACTGTGCAGGTTTGAATGATCGCAACGCGCACGGAAATACATGTAAGGGGTTTGGGCCGGGTTTGCGACAGCCTGCAAGGCACTCAGGGAAGGGTTACAAATAGGCCCCGGCGGCAGACCGTGATTCTGATAAGTATTGTATGGGGAGTTTACCGCCAGATCATCAAGAGAAAGCGGCACCTTCCACCATGTTTTCAGGTTTTGATTAAAACCTAACGCATACTGGACGGTTGGATCGGTTTCGAGAGACATCCCCGCCGTCAGGCGGTTAATAAACACTGAAGCAATTTTGGGCTGTTCTTCAGGGATGACTGCCTCACGCTGGATGATGGAGGCCAGGGTAACTGCCTGGTAAACCGTCAAATTTTCCCGGCGAAAACCAGCCTGCATCTCAGATGACAGCGCGAGAGCAGCATTATTCATAAACAACTGCACAAGCTGGTTCACTTCAATAGACCTGGGTAATATATACTGACCTGGGAATAAAAAACCTTCCGCGCTGACGCCAGACGGGAAAAAATCATAAATTACATTCGGTGTCTCTGCCGCCTGGATAAACTGCTCAGGAGTGATATTCAAACCTGAAGTCGGCATGGCAGCAGCAATTTCTTCCAGACGCCAGCCAGGCAGAATCACAAATTTCACCTGCGTAGGAGTGGCATCCTGCAGCTTTTGAGCGATCTGGATTGGCGCCATGGCCGCGCTAAGTTCAAAATCTCCGGATTGCAAGCCTGTATCCATACCAGAGTAAACCAGATAGGCAATAAAAGCATCGGCGCTGCGGATAAGACCGTCTTTTTCCAGGTGTACGGCAACCGAGCTGGCACTATCCCCCTGCGCAACCGTAAAAGGAATTTCTCCAGCCCTTGAATCTGCCGGTCTGGTCACCATACCGCCGTACCAGAGCATTAAGGATGAATATTGAAAACGCTGCGAATCGGTCAGGCTATCGGACGCCGGGCCAACAGTATAAGCGGCAATTTGAGGGATGAAAAAATAAGAGCCCAAAATGATGCCAATGCAAACCAGCATCAGCACGATACATCCGAACGAGTAAAACCTGCGCTGTGCCTGGTGGCTTTTTCTAGTTGGCATGGCTGGAAGGTTGATTATCAAGATAATTTTGCAATAAAATAGCCGCAGCGACATCATCCAGATGCCCGGCTCTTTTTTTTCGGGGAGCACCGGATGCAATCCGGGCTGAGCGGGCATCCTGAGTTGTCATGCTTTCATCCCATAATTCAACGGGCAGGCTGGTTTGTTGTTTGAGCACCTCGGCAAAATTCATCGCGCGCCGGCCAGCCGCATTTGGCTCGCCAGCTTCATCGTAGGAAACGCCGACAATAATCAGCCCGGATCCCTGTCTGAGGGCTGTATCTGCGATACTGGCCGCGTCAATGAGTTTGGAGATATGCGGAAGAATACCCATCGGCCTTGCCAAAAGACCGGTTTCATCGCTGATGGCCAGACCAATATTTTTTTGACCGTGATCAACCGCTATAATTTTCATATTATCCTTTCACGGTGATTCGGATGGGTAAAAACGGGAGCCAGGGCCACCAGCCCGGGCTGATCTTAATACCCGGTGCTTGCGTCAAGCTAAATGTATCAGTTAACAATTTCCCAGCCACATTTACAGACTTTCCCTGAACGGTGGAAATCACATCACCTGGATTAATGAGCGTATGCGCCTTGCGTTCCGCACTCATTTGCCAATGGATTACATCCTTAACTCTGGTAAAACCGGATATAGCCTTGATGTTGATCTGTTTGACATCCGGCATATATCCAGCGGGCAGTGAGGCATTTAATACCAGATCTGCCAGGTTATGAAGATCGACATAGGAAGCGTAAGCCATACCAAATTCAACATTAAGATTGAGAGAAAGTTTTTCACCTGCCTCACCAGGCTGGGGCGAATATATCTCATCAATCACCCGGTTCGGTTTGATGGTATCAAGAAAGAGCACATCGCCGGGTGACACCAGGCTGGAAAAACGTTCCAGGGCCTGCTGCTGCAAGTCAGCGAGCATTCTTTTCTTTAAATTTTCACGATCCTGATCAGTGGCGATCACCATTTTACGCTCAGTTCCACCGGCAATTGGGGCTGGATTCGTAACCGTTATTAAAGATCCGGAATCGCCATCCAGGCGGATGACAGTGCCAGTGTTAACATTTCCAGCCATCCCGGGCACTTTGGCCTGAATCGGTACACTGGCTGTTTTACCCTTACCCGCCAGTATCTGAACACCCTGGAGGGTTTCAAAAAGAACCGGCGGGGAATCATTTGTGCGAAGAATGCTGCCGGAAGGCAGATTGACATTTTTTCCAGTCAAATTGGTGAATAAGACCTCGCCAGTGGCCTTTTTATCAAGAAGCGTGGCAGAGCCAGTCGCCAGCGCCGTATCCTGTCCTGAAACATTCACAGCCAAAAGATGCTGAGGCACAACGCCAGATATTTGCACATTCTGCACATCCGGTTCTGAACTGACCGGAATGGTAATATTTTGAGACTGCTCAGGAGCCGCGATTTGAATTTCTGCCGTTGG
This sequence comes from uncultured Anaerolineae bacterium, assembly GCA_903910795.1. Taxonomy (GTDB): domain Bacteria; phylum Chloroflexota; class Anaerolineae; order Anaerolineales; family Villigracilaceae; genus UBA5195. The sequence goes on along the minus strand of CAIWAX010000423.1, from coordinate 4,458 downwards.
AATAAAAACAAGAATGACAGCCAGTACCGATAAGACCCCGGCTGCCAGGATCAAAATCCGGTAAAATGGATTGGTAATTTTTGAAAATAACCCGGGCTTTGGCAGGGCATTTCGAATCCGGAGAAGGTTACTGCGCGGGAAACGGCGTTCAACCGGCGGGGGGACTGGCACAACCCAGGGATTATCTTGCGCCTCTACAACCCTAGAAAAAACAGAAATGTTCAGGTTCCGCGCGATAGCTTTGATTGTTCGATCGCGCGTAACGATACCAAGTTCCTGGCCGAGAAATTCTGCATGGCGGCGTACTAAAACCAGATCAGATGGGCGGATATTAACCCGTCCATCCAGAGGCCAGATCAGCAAAACGCGCGGCGTATGCGCCCATGCCATGTGGTCGCGGATGGAAACCAGGTTATCGTGTGTTTCGAGTTGAATTTCCTGCGTCTGCATGCGGGCTGGGTTACCTAATCATCTCAGGAACGGCTATTTTTCAAGGAAAACCCGCAACGGTTCCCAATAATTCTCAATCCAACCCCGGGTAAATTCATCTTCAGTACCATCCGGCAGATTGGAGTGAGTAAATTGAAGTTGCGTGCCTTCAGGTAGCGGAGAAAACAGGAATTCTATGATCGAAAATTGGTTCTCGGGCCAATCCTCGGCACGCCAGGATTGGACAATTTTTTGATCAGGGACCAGCTCCAGGTTTTTACCAGTTATATAACCATCATAAGCCATGAATTCGCCGCCCACCTCACGGCTTATCCGGGCGGCGCTGTTCGTGAATTCCGAATGTTTACCCGAATCCATCAAGGCTTCGTAAACTTGACGGGGTGTGGCTTTGAATATTTCAGTTTGCGCTATCACTCTTGACATATCATTCCCTTAAGAAAATTTATCAATAAAGATTTACTTCTGATGAATAACATTACTGTTCACTGTCAGCTTACTTTAGGATCGCAGCGATCCCCAACTGAGCCATCTCAACATCTTCCATTTCCGGCAATCCACTCACCCCAACAGCTCCAATGATCTCGCCATTCAACTCGACCGGCAAACCACCACCCCAGCCGACCATTTTCGGATCACCAAAATATGCAATATCGAAAGCAGTTTGAGGGTCGCGCGATTTCAGGCCAATATTACGAGATGGTCTGCGCTCACGTGCCGCGGTATAAGCTTTGTTCGTTGCGATCTGGATGCAGGTGTAAGCAGTGCCATCCAAACGCAGCAAGGCGATCAGCTCACCATGCGCATCTGCCACAGTAATCACCGCTGCCTTTCCGCGTTTTAATATTTCGGCCTTGATAACTTCGAGGGCCTTTTGAGCATCTTCGTGTGTAAGTGTGGTGATCTGCTTCATTTTTCTCCTGAAAAATCGCTTCAAATTTGGATGGATAAAATCCTATTCAATTGCCCGGGTTGGAAAAACGGGCTTAATCGCCGCACAACCTTCGTAAACCGGTCTCATCAATCACGGGCACACCCAGCGCCAGAGCCTTATCGTATTTCGATCCTGGGTTTTCGCCCAAAACCAGGTAATTCGTTTTTTTGCTGACAGAATCACCAGCCTTTCCGCCATGCGCTTCGATGTACTCCCTGGCCTGATCACGGGATAAGGCTGGCAGTGTGCCGGTAACTACCAGCGTCATGCCATTCAACGGCAGATTCGCCAACCCTCGCTCTTTAATTTCTTCTTTCGGCCAGACACCTACACGCTTGAGCTTTTGCAAAACGAGTAAGTTGCTTTCTCGATGAAACCAATCCAGAATGGCAGCAGCGATATTGGGACCAATGCCATCAATTGTTTGTAAATCCTCAAGACTGGCACCTGAAAGCAAATCCAGCGAAGGATAATGCGCTGCCAGGTCGCGCGCCGAGACCTCCCCCACCCCGCGCATCCCCAGGGCCGTGATTAAGCGGTTCAAAGGCTGGCTTTTGGACTGTTCAACGGCTGCCAGTAAATTATCAGCTATTTTTCCGGGTGGCTCAGATTTGGTCTTTCGATCTTTCCGCGTAATGGCAGTCAGGATATCTTCACGGCCAAGCGTGTAAATGTCCGCTACATCCCTGACAACTCCGGATTCTATTAATTTTTCAACAATCTTGATCCCCAACCCGCTAATATCCATACAACCTTTGGATACAAAGTGCTCCACGTTTCGGATAATCTGGGCTGGGCAAGCAGCATTGACACAATACCAGGCCACCTCATTCTCGAAGTGTTCCACAGCCTGCCCGCAGGCCGGGCAAAGTTCGGGTGGGGAGTACGGTTGTTCGGAGCCATCACGCGCATCCTGCACAGGCCCGATCACATACGGGATAACCTCACCGGCTCGTTTGATCAGCACCCGGTCCCCAGGGCGAATATCCTTTTCCGCAATGTAATCAAAGTTATGCAAAGTGGCGCGTTCCACGATCACTCCGCCAACTTCAACAGGTTCAAGCACCGCGAATGGTGTTAAAACACCCGTGCGGCCGACTGCCACGCCGATCTCACTCAGTTTTGTCGTGACTTCTCGCGCCGGGAATTTGAAGGCAATCGCGCCACGCGGATCTTTGCCAACAAAGCCAAGTTCTTCTGCGATCCGGAGATCGTCCAGCTTGATGACCATCCCATCTGCTTCGTAACCCAATTCATCCCGGCGTTTATCCCATGTTTCTGTATAAGCAATCGCTTCGCCCACCACTTCGAAGCGCCGGGCGGCATCTGTGACCGGGAAGCCCAGGGCCCGCAACCAGGCCAACAATTCCCATTGCGTGGCTGGAGTCCGCCCACCTTCAGCATAAACAATCTGGTAACACAATAAGGTGATCGGACGTTGAGCCGTCAGCCCCGGGTCGAGCTGGCGCAACGAACCAGCCGCGGTGTTGCGTGGGTTCAGATAGGTTTTCTCACCGGCTTCTTCAAGGTGTCGATTCAGTTCAGAAAATTCTTTATTCGGGATAAAGGCTTCGCCCCGCACCACCAGGTAATCAGGCAGCGGATAAAGCTGAAGGATGGGATCAGTCTGGGTATCATGCAAACCAACCGGAATGCGCAGCGGGATGCTTTTGACAGTCCGCAAATTAGAGGAGATATCCTCGCCAATTTCGCCATCGCCGCGCGTGGCTCCCTGTACAAAATAACCGGCGCGATAATGTAAAACCACGCTCAAACCATCAATTTTTGGCTCAACCACAAACCCTGCGTTCTGCACTCTTTCATCCAGCTTCATAATGCGTTCGTACCAGGCGCTCGCATCCGCAGCCCCAAAAGCATTCGCCAGGGATAAGATCGGTCGCGGGTGGCGAACCTTTTCAAAGCGCTCAGAAGGCGCGGCACCCGCGCGTTGAGTAGGAGAATCTGGCGTAACCCATTCTGGATGCTGACCTTCGAGCCTGCGAATTTCCGCCAATTTGCGATCATATTCCAAATCGCTGATGATGGGAGCGTCCAGTACATGGTAACGGTAACTGTGAAAATTTAGCTCCTGCTTTAATTGTTCATAGGTGCTTTGGTCGTTGTCCATAAGAATATTATATTCCCACAATTCAATTATTGATAAAGTCGGGCGCTGTTCAATTAATTTCGCCATCGAAACATTCAAGAAACCTGACCCGAACAAGCACCTCTTCGTAAAAGATTTACACAGAGTTACCCGGAGATTTCACAGAAAAGAGCAGAGCAATCAATACAAAACTCAATCCCGGCTCGATTTGCTAACATCGTCCCAGTGCCCAAATCGAGCCAGGATTATGCCATAATTGGATCGTCAAGATGTCCTTCGAGATTACGGGAGGGCCTTTATTGTTTAATGGTAGACTCGATCAAATGTTAAAACACAGCTTATTGGTTCTTCTTTTATTAGTTTTCATCTCTGGGTGCAGTCAGAGCGATAGCAGCCCACTCCCAACCCAACCTGCGGTAAACTTCCCTACCCTGGCACCCGACACGCTGCCGATTTGCCAGACAGGCGATCTGGATATCAGTTCCAACGCAGACAGCGGCCCCGATAAAGTGGTGATGGGAATGACCCTTAGCAATAAATCCCAACATATTTGCACGCTTTCAAATCCGCCAAAAGCCAGTTTACTGGATAAAGATAAGAACCCCTTCAAATTACAGACAACGACAAATCCTTCCCAGTCAGATTTAAAAGTACCGGCCGTGCGGGAAGTCTCGCCCGAAGAAATTGTTATTTTCGCACTTACCTGGGAAAATTACTGTCAGCCAGGCTCCATCCAAAATTTAACGCTGAGGTTGACGCTGGACGATGGCCAAAACCTGGATGAATCCATTCAAATTGTCAATGCACCCGCGTGCAAAGATAAAAGCAAGCCCTCCGCCCTCGTGATTAGCTCTTTTTCATCCCCTCCATAAACGACTAAATCAAAGATATATTGTAACTGCTCACCCGTGTCTTGGTTTGGGCATAACCATCACGATTTAATGCCCAAGTGAAATGCTAATCGCTGGCT
>CAIWAX010000422.1 GCA_903910795.1 uncultured Anaerolineae bacterium | reverse complement strand
TAGGCTCCATTTTGTCGAAACTTTGTAAAGTTCATTCAATCGCTGCTTATCGCCTGATTGATGCAAGCTGGCTATGATTGGTAAAAAAGCCCCTACGATACTCCCCAGGAGGATCCCAAATAAATTATTAAATTGCGAAGCAGCCTGGTATAACCCAACCTGTGCGGCCGGGAAAAATACCCCGGCAAGCACTCTGTTCAACCACTGATCGCTTGTTCCAAAAATGCCAGCCAGCATAGTAGGAATAGAAAAACTGAGCAATTCGCGCATCGATACCTTCCAGACATCTGTATTGATAGCTGATAACTCAGGAAACAAGCGATGAACAAAGAAGACTGCCACCGTGCTTGCCAGGGCATAGGATATTGCCATGGCGAATAGCACTGACCAAAACTGATTGGTGAGGTAGTAAAGGATCCCGAAAATTACCACCATGCTGATGGAGGCGACGAGTTCGCTTGAAATGATGGAAAACTGCATGCGACGCGTAACGCGGGTGAGAGCGGTCGCATTGAGCATGACCATCATAAATGGCATCACCAATCCCGCTGTTCGGATCGCCCCTATTGCTTCAGGCTTCCCAAACGCTGCAGATGCCAGCCAGTCTGCAGAAAACCAAAATATCAGAGCGGTCAAGCAACCGGATAAAAAGATAACAAGGGTGCCAGTTTGAAAGATACCACCAAGCCGTTCACTATCTTTCTTCCAGTACTTTACCCCGAAGACAATTGTCCCGTTGGGTATGCCAAGCGGTACAAAGGTCGAAATCAACCTGTGGAGATTCCACCCGATTGAATAAATACCAAACAAACCGGGGCCAAACAGGCGCGCCAGCCAGATGTCTGTCAGAACATGGATCAGCCGCCCGGTAATGGTTCCTGCTGCAGTAATCCCAGTCCCGCTGGCCAGCGAACGCACATCCCGCTGTGCTTCGAGAGTTTCAGGGAGAGGAGAGGTTAATTGCATGGCAGAAGGTTACTGTGTGTCATCGATACTTCGTGTAGGTTGTATGATTCTTGATCCAGGCGGTGTGGCAAACCAGTATTACTCAAGATTAGAACCCCATTTGTTGGAATGAATAACCCATCAGGCACTTGTTTTTTGAGCAGCCGCAGATTTGGAGCGTTTTCTCTTCCCGCTATTGTCTTCATAATAATTTGAATATCCGGCACCGTAACGGCCATAATAATACCCATATTTGCGATTGCCTGGATCAACATCATTTAATACGACACCTAAAATGTTTGCATTCACAGAGCGCAATTGCTGGATGGCTTGCTGGAATTCATGCATGCGGGTTTTGCCTGGCTGCGCCACCAGCAGAACGCCATCCACGGCGGGCGCAAGCGCACAGGCATCTGTCACACTAAGAACCGGTGGGGTATCGATAATGATCAAACTGAAATCCTGGTTGATGCGCTCCAGGATATGGGCCATTTTTTGAGAGGAAAGAAGTTCGGAAGGGTTGGGGGGCAGGCCGCCTGATGTGATCACTCCCAGTTCCGGCAGTGCGCCGGTCTGAATGACCTGCGGCAGCACATCCCAACTGCTGACAAACAGTTCACTAAGCCCGACCCGATTGGAGAGGCCAAACCTGCGATGAATCTGTGGCTTACGCAAGTCGGCATCTATCAGGATAACTTTTTTCTCACCTTGCGCAAAAACTACCGCCAGATTGGCAGAAACGGTGGTTTTACCTTCCTGGGGCATGGTGCTTGTGATAAGTATCCTGTGAATGGGCTTATCGACACTGGAAAAGGTAAGATTTGTGCGCAAGGAACGAAATGATTCGGCCGCCGGCGAGCGCGGTTGCATCAAGCTGATTGGTTTGTTGTCTTCAGTCGGATGAATGGTGATCATTCCCAGGATGGCTAGATTTAACTTCTGACGAATCTGATCCGGGTTTTTGAGGGTGTCATCCAGAACGTCAATTAAGATTACAACCAACATCGCTAATAAAGCCCCAGCCAGAAAACCGAGAAGCACATTGGTGTTGGTTTTGGGAATAACTTGCTCAGTGGTCACCGCTGGTTGGGAAACAACCACGTTGGTGCTGGTTTGAGCTTCGGCCAGGCGCACCTGTTCAAAATTGGTCACAAGGTTGGCATACAGGCTGCGATATTGCGTCAGGCGTGCTTCGAGCTGTAATTTTTCTGCCGAGTTCGTGACCGTTGATATCGCCTGGGTGGTCACATTAATTTGCTGTTCCATATCGCTGACCTGTTTGGCCAGACCCGTCTGGCTGGCGCTGTAGCGCTGGGTTTGCAACTCCCGGATGTGATCTGCAAACACCTGTCCAAGTGTGTTTGCGATATCTTTGGCGCGGTTTGGGTCAGGGTCCCTGACGGTCACCACCAGAAGTTGGGTGCCGCTGATGGTGGTGACGATAATTTCATTCTGGATGGCAGCTGGTGTAACGTTCAAATTCAGCCGGTCAATCACGCCTTGCAGGACAACCCAATCAACCAACATTTCGCGGTAAGTGCCGGTCATTGACTGAGTACTCACCATTGAAGTTGTGTCAAGACTGCGCGTGCTGGGCGGGTCACTGACTAGCAAACGCGCGCTGGTTTGATATATTGGTATTGTTCGGATGGAGACGACATAAGCCACTGCTCCTACGCTCAAACCAGCCAGCAGGATCAGCCAGGTCCAGGACCAGAGCAGATAAAAAAATCTTTTTACATCGAGAATGCTAAAAATATCTTCGTGTGGTTCAAATTGATTCATAATGACTCTTTTCGTTGGTTCCCTGGCAGATGGTTCAACCTCTAATGTGGGAAGTGCTCGATTTTACCATTCGCGAATGGGATTCATTTATTTAATTCTGCCATGCTCCGCCTTTCCGACATGGAAGTGGCGGTGGGTAATTATTATTGTTATTATTCAGGTGATTAAAGTTGGCTGCCCGGGCTGTCTGATACACAAATAATCAAGAATTTGCACTCTTTTAAAAAAATAGATAATAACTGCTTTATGGAAAAGTCACAAGTTTTTTGGCGTTTTTCTACAAAATTTTGCTTGTAAAATATTTCAGAATGCAGAATACAAAACGGCGAGCGGATGTTTCGCTCGCCGTACCAATCAACAAGGCCCGACAATCTTAATTTTTATAGATCTCATTTGCGGCGTGGATGCCTGAAATAACAACGGCCTCCACCCCTCCGCCCATCACGCCTGATCCTGTGACATATAGATTCCTGATTGGGGTTTTGATGGTCTGACGTTTTTGTCCGGCGGCAGGACCATAAATAGAGCCGTCTGTCGTCCATGCGAAACGTGCAAAGGTCGCGGGCGACCCGGACTGTTGATAGGTGATATGCCCTTGCAGCCCGGGGATAATTTCGGATGCAGTGGCGATCATCTCATTTGCGAGTTTTCGCTTACGGTCTGCGTAGCCCGGAGATTTGCGATCCCAGCCAACTGCATCAGATTGGGGAAGAAGTTTAAGTAATGTCACAGCGGCATGTCCAGCCGGAGCCAGGCTCGCATCCACGCTGGATGGAATCATGATCCCAAGATCATCGAACATGGTAAGCGGCGCCAAGTCTGGGATGATATCCAACCCTAAAAAGACGATAAAAGCAGAATTGGATGGTTTGAGCGCTTTGATGGTTTGGGCAAGAGCCTGAGGTAGTTGATCCTGGTCAACCAATTCCAAAAACGTTTTATGGGTATCTGCGTTTGATAACACAGCTTTGGCGCGGTGTACTTCTCCATTTTTGAGTTCAACACCTGATGCGCGTTCATGTTCGACCAGAATACGTTTGACCGGTGTTCGCAGATAAACTTTGCCGCCATGCTTTTCAATCACATCCACAAGAGCATTCGGGAAAGTCTGCGCACCACCTGCCGGATAGTAACCCCCGTCAAAATGGTAGCCAAAAATCGGGGCCATATTCCCAACAGTCAGAGCTCTCGGGTTGTCGCTCAGGTAGCCAGTCAATGCACAAAGCAATTCCTTGAGAGCCGGGTTGGTGAAAAAAGAGTCAAGCATTTCAACAAAAGGACGATCCATCCATTTGTATGCATAAGGATTGCGAGCCGGATATGCCAGCAAATCCACTACGTTATCGGGTGTACGTGGGGCGCCGCCAGTTTTTTCCATATCCGCGTACATCTCACGATAGACATGCAGGATCTCATCAAAAAAATTCTTTAAGTTTTCAGCTTCTGAGGGGAAACGTTCGCCCAATTGGTATACAAACTCATTCGCATTATGCGGAACTTTGAAGTGAGTCTCGCCAATATAATATTCCTGCTGGTTTTGTCTCCAATCAATGACGTTTTCGATATCCAGCATTCGTAATAGGCTGCGAATACCGCCCCGTTCACCGAGACCGCTGAAATCATGCACACCCGCGTCAAAGATATATTTCCAGCGCTCAGTTGAGCCAGGTGCGGTTTGGGGTGGTTTCACAAAACGTTCCCAACTTGTGCAGTAACCACCAGGGAGGTAATGTTGTTCGAAAACCGCGACTTTCAATCCGCGTCTGGCAAGCAACGCTGCTGCCGCGAGACCGCCAATTCCGGAGCCAATCACCACTACATCGTGTTCGTGATCGCCTGTCGGGGGATTGTTGAATTTCGGCCCAACCCATTTATAGGGATCCCATGCATCCAGACGCGCTTGCACGCTCTTGCGGGAGGCGTAAGCGGGGAAGCGAGATGAGAAGACAATCCCAGCTATCACGCCGATGTTTGGCAAAATTACAGTCAGAAGAATGTATTGACTTGGGTAGGCAAAGACTGCGAGCGCACCTAATATACTGTTTAGCAGGAAAATACCACCCCAAACACCTGTGATGATTTCATTGATCTGGATGAAGGCCGGGTCATTCCAATAGGATTTATCCCAATCTTCTTTTGCATATTGATATGTGAATGGAGATTTCAGCGCCAGCGAACCTATCGCCATGCCAGCCAGCACCAGGCTGTTAGCAATAAGCCCGTAGATTTTGAGAAATTGCCAGCCAAGAACCAGTGTAAGGAATGTGTGTATGACAAAATAACCAAGCGAGACAACCTCCATTGTTTTGAGATCGCGTTTTTTTGCGTATCTGAAGGCTACGAGTCCGAAGGAACTTGCCAATCCACCCAGGATGGCAGGTACCCATAAACCCGGCCCCGAAAAGCTCCAATAGATAATCCAGGGAATGAAACCGATCAAAACTTGCAGCATGGCAACCTCCAGAAAGTAATTATTTACGTGTTGGGTGTACCAACCAGACCTATCTTTTTCCGATTTGGAAAAAAGTTGCTGGTTGCACCAAGATTACAAAGCGGGCGGCGTAAGTGGCGGCAAGCTCCGAACCGTTTCAAGCATTTTCCTGTGCCATTCCAGTTCGAATTCGTAATAAGCGACCCCATAATCCAGAGTGATCTGCCAGAGTTGGCGGGCGCGTTCAACGCCTACCCGCCGTGCATTTTCATCGATCGCAGCCTGAGCGAAAGTGCGCAGGGTTTGAATTTGTGACTGGATCTCGGTCATCCTTTTTTCAAAAAGGGCCGCTATCTCGAGGTTGGTGCTGGAATGTGAAAAAAAGATTTGGATCAGGCTGGCTTCCCGGACGGGTTCCAATGGCAGGGGAGTTACAAGCCAACGGCGAAGTTCGGCTTGTCCGGCGGGGGTGATATGGTATTCCTTGCGGTTGGGTTTGTCTTCTTGCTGGATCACACGCATTTCAGCCCAGCCTTTTTTCCAAAGCCCATCCAGGGCTTTATAAATATGACTCTGGGTGGTTGACCAGAAATGAGATACCGAAATATCGAAATATTTCTTCAGATCGTAACCGGACATTGGCTCAAATTCGATGAACGCCAGAATGGCGTGTTCGAGAGGCATAGTATCTCCTATTTTGGGTGTCGTATGGCGTGTCAGAATGCGAATGTGGCGAAGTTGTTTTGTAATCAGGGTTCCAGTAAAACCATTGCCGCCGAGAATGATAATGTTTTGCTTTTTATTTATTCATTTGCTTATCGGGTAATATTACTACATAGGTATATTATCAAATGATTTTATAGCTGTCAAGGAAACTTGTCGGTTAATAAGTTTTTAAAGTTGCATCAGGCAATTTTGAACAAGAAATCAAAAACGGCGCAAGGAATTCCTTGCACCGTTTTTTTCCTGAATAAATTGTAATCAGTCGGCCTGGGAATGGCCCAATTGTTTCTCGATACCGAG
>CAIWAX010000421.1 GCA_903910795.1 uncultured Anaerolineae bacterium | reverse complement strand
GTCTTCCTGGCCGGGGTGATTTCCTCGGCCTCCCCCTGCGTGCTGGCCACCGTCCCTCTGGTGGTGGGTTTTGTGGGCGGTTACAGCGATGGCGACCGAACCAAGGCATTCCGCTACTCCCTGGCCTTTGTGCTCGGCCTGTCACTGACCTTTACCGCTTTTGGTGCGGCGGCCGGACTACTGGGAACCATGTTCGGCACACTGGGTGGGCCGTGGTATCTGATCGCCGGGGCTATTGCACTGGTAATGGGCGGTCAGATGATGGGGATTTACGAGATTCGCCTGCCGATCAGACGTGATTTCAAACCCAAACAGGGAGGGATTATCGGCTCGTTTCTGTTGGGGCTGTTCTTTGGTGTGGTTTCTTCACCATGCGCGACTCCAATCTTGGTGGTCATCCTTACCCTTGTTGCCGGTAAAGGACAAGTACTCTACGGTATCGCTCTGCTGTTCTGTTATGCCATAGGCCATTGCATGCTGATGCTCTTTGCTGGAACATTTACCGGATTCGTGGAGGAGTTTGTCAAGTCGCAGGGGATAATAAACTTTTCACTGTGGGCCAAGCGGATCAGTGGGGGCATCGTTACTTTGGTTGGTGGGTATTTCGTCTGGAATGCATTCTGATGAATGACCGTGACCCTGCACAAATCAACAGGGTAGAACAGCACCGACCAGGGATCAGCAGAAAAAATTTCTCGATTTGATAGAAAATGCCCAGTCGAAAGGAAAGCAACCCGGATGTTCGCCCATGATACCGAATCAGTAGCAAACAACAACCTCCTCATCAAGAATTTTTGGGGCTCATCTGTAGTGATAATTTTCATGGTGATTGCGCTCCTTGCGGGGAGCAAATCCCATGCGGCGGAACCGCTTTCTCTCGACGAAGCGGTTGCTGCCGCAATAAAAAACCACCCCCAGATTGTTGAGGCAAGGTCAAACCTGACCGGTGCAGAGGCCAGAATGGGACAGGCGCTCGCTAACTACTATCCCCAAATCAGCTTTGCCGCCGACTGGAGCAAGGGGCGGTCTTTCTTCACTGCTCAAGAGAGTATCAAGCAAACGGAAGTGAGCACCGAAGCCCTTTACCTGAAACAAACAATCTATGATTTTGGTCGCACTTCTGGGGCGGTAGATGCATCCCGGGGGAATCGCGAAGCTGCCGACAAGACGCTTACTATTACCCGGCAGGATTTAGCATTACGAGTCAAGGGTGCTTTCTATCTTCTTATCGCTACAGAAAAACAGGTTGTTGCCGTTAGAGAAAATGTCAGGGCGCGGGATGAAATTTTCCGGCAGGCGCAGGAATTCTTTAATCAGGGGATCAAGGCGAAGGTTGATGTAGCCAGGGCAGAAGCTATTTTATTTGCCGCTAAAACGAGTTTGATACGGGCAGAAAATAACCGGGAGATCGCCCGAATTGAACTTGCCAATGCCATGGGGATCGCATCCCTCGGAGAACGTGTTTTGGTTGAGCCATCCTCCGCTTTACTCCCTTTACCGGAACGGGTTTCGTCGCTACAGGCCGCCCTGCGCACCCGCGCAGAATTACAACAATTTGCAGCCCTGAAATCGGCTGCGTCCGGCAACCTTATGTCAGCCAAAAGCAGCTATCTGCCGATTCTCTCCGGTGCAGCCAGCATAGGCTATGCTGACCGGGACTTCCCCCCTACCGGCAATGTCTGGGGAGTGGGCCTGAATTTGACCATTCCGCTCTTTTCAGGCTTCTCATCGCTTGAGCAGGTGCGTGAAACGACAGCAACTATCAACTCCATCGAGGCTCGACAAAACAACCTCAAACTACAAATCATCAAAGAGGTCGAATCCGCCTGGCTTGACGGGAACGAGGCAGCCGCCCGCATGGTCTCTACTCAGAAGGAAATTACGGCAGCCAATGAAAGTAAATCGCTTGCGGAGGGGCGTTATCAGGAAGGTGTTGGCAGCATCATTGAAGTGACCGATGCACAGTCCCAGGCACTCGGCGCCAAAACGTCAAACATTCAGGCAATGTTTGATTATTACACCGCACTGGCGCGACTCGACAGGGCTGTTGGTAAATAATGAGAATCACCGTTAAGGAGTGATACATGGATGTATTGAAACGCTTGGCAAGAAATAAAAAATATCTTATCTGGTTCGTTGTTCTCGTGGTTGGCGGGATTGCTCTCAAAATTACGCTCTTAGCTCCGTCCAAGGTAAAGGTCGTAATTGTTGAAAAACGCGACCTCACCGCTCAGGTCTACGGCAACGGAACTGTTGAGGCCAAAGTTGTGGTCGGCATTTCAAGCAAGATCACCGGCAGAATAGTGGAACTTTACGCTGATCAGAGTGATCGGGTGAAACAGGGCCAACTCCTTGCCAAACTGGAAAATGACGATTTCCATCACCAGGAACAACAGTCCGAGGCTGGACTGAACAGATCTGCTGCAAGCTTGAATGTTGAGCAGGCCAATCTACAAAAGGCTAAATCAAATCTGGCACTGGCGGAAAAGAATGCCCAACGGTTTAAGACTCTAGCTGAAAAGAATCTGGTCTCCAAGCTGGAGGCCGAGCAGTATGATACCGCCTGCCAGGTGACCAGAGAAGAGGTAGCCCGCAGTCAGGCTGCCGTTGAGGTCGTACGAATGGAGCAGCAGGCTGGTCGAGCGAGTGTCGGTTTTGCCAAAAGCAAGGTTGCAGATACGCTCATTTACGCTCCTCAGGACGGAGTCATCATCACCCGTGACCTGGAAAAGGGGGCCACTGTTTCGCCGGGGATGTCGATCTTCACCCTGGCAGATCCCCGCACCATCTGGGTCAAGGCCAATGTTGATGAATCACAGTTGAAAGGGGTGGCTGTCGGCAGGAAGGCCATAATCACACTTCGCTCCTCGCCCAATGAACAGCTCCCTGGCCAGGTTGTTCGCATGGGTCATCAGAGCGACCGAGTGACAGAAGAACTGGAGGTGGATGTGGCTTTCGGCGAACCGCAGAAAAATTTCCGCCTGGGCGAACAGTCCGATGTCTACATTGTTGCAGGAATGAAGAAAGATGCCCTCTCCCTCCCCTCTGCCACCATTGTCACGAAGGATAAAAAACGTGGGGTATGGGTGGTGCAAAACGGGAAACTCGCATTAAAAGAAGTTACGGTTGGCATAATAGACAGACGTAACTTTACCGAAATCGCTACCGGCCTGGATGGTGGAGAACGGGTTGCTATGGCACCCCCACCTGAGATGGCAAAATTCCAGGAAGGCATGAAGGTGCAGGTAACACCATGAATCTCGCCATCCGCGACATACGCTATCACCGGGGCAGGTTTATCCTTACTTCCGTCGGCCTGGGCCTCCTCCTCGGAGTGGTAATGAGCATGGGCGGCATCTATCGCGGTCTTTTTGCCGATGCCTTGGCAATTCTCAGTCATGACCACCCGCATAGCGGGGGGCTTGAGGAAAGCCCCTAAAAGGGGCTAGGTATTTTTGGTAAAGTCCAGCTCCTCTTGTTTTTCAAGGTGTTCTTGATCTCTTACATATGCTCGGATGGTGTCTTCATCCAAT
>CAIWAX010000420.1 GCA_903910795.1 uncultured Anaerolineae bacterium | reverse complement strand
GCCAAAAAGGGCCAAAAAGTGCCACCTGGTCTCCAGCATCCAGAAAGCGACCCCGGAAAAAAACCGGTAGCCGGTAAAAATCGGTAAAAATCGGTAAACCATCCGTTCGCCTATTCGTGGTTAAAAATGAAATGTTTTCCGCTTTGCTCCCTTGGCGTCTTGGCGGTTTAAAATGATTTCCCCGCCGGTCCCGTCTCAGCTTGAAATGATGCCTGGTTTCCTGGTTTCCTTATTTGATTTTTTGACCGGCTTCCGCCTTCCGCTTTGTCTTTGCGCCTTTGCTGTTAATAAATCACCTGCTTTGGTCCCATTTTCAGCGTTTCAGCTTTTTAGCTTTTGATTTGAGTTCCAGCCCCGCGCGCGCCAGAAAACAGGGTGACAAAAAGTGCCAAAACGCGACAAATCGCGACAAAATGCGACATGGGTTGTGGTTGTGGGCTCCAGTCTCTGTTCTCTGTGTTGTCCGTAGTCCCGTGATCTGGTATGAGCTCTGGCCTCCGATCTCCCTCTTGGCGGTCTTGCAGTTTAACTTTCTGGCTGACCGGTTGGTCCTAATTGAGGTGGGGAGTGAAGGTTAACGCGAAATCACCCACGGCAACTTCCAGCGGCCGGTCGGTGCGGGTGACCACTTGGGTGACCGACAGGTCCTGCGTTTTGCCGGCTGCCGATTTGGATTCTATGGCCATCGTGATCTGCACGTTATGCTTGTCGAGCATTTTGGGAGTAAGCAGGCAATTTTTCCCTCCGCCCAGCTGCACGCAGGTTTCGTAATGGTTGGTCAGCATCACGTCGCCGAGGTTGTGCAAAACATCAACCGGTTTGGTGCCGGTGGTTGCCATCGCCAGTGCCGCCGGCGGGGTATTCTTTTGCTGGGGAGACGTCTTGTGACAACTCGCCGGCAATAGTCCGGCCAGTGTTAAAGCCGCCACGGATATGATCTGTGATATTCCCATGGCTCGGTTTACAGCAAAAACCGGGCCGAAGTGCAATGAGGCTGATTTCCCCCTTATTTATTCACCTGAGTGTCCAAAAAATAGCAATTGAGTCCAATAATTAGTCTTCGTGGTCAAAGGCCAGACGGGTTTTGCCATCATCGATTATCACCCGGTCGGCTTCAATGGTTGCCGTCCAATTTTTTTCCTCATTGCCGGCTGTGGCATGCAATAGGTAACCCGTATCGCCGTGATTCCATTCGCCTTTGCCCTTGTTAAATTCGATGGCCGGCGGCTGGCCGGGTTCGGTTTTGAACTTGGGCAGGTTCTTGATGAAAAGTTTGTTGTCCCCGGCGAATAGCAACTGCATTTGCGAATAAGCTTTGGTCAGAGCTGCCCGGGCGGTGCGGGTTTCGTTGACGGTCATAAGCGGGCGGGACTCGTGTATCCATGCCGCCGTCACCCCGGCATTGAATATCCATGAGCCGAGGATTTTTTCGCGGTCGAATTTTGCCGATTTTCCCGTCTCTACATAGGCGGAAAGATCGTCGATGTTCGTTTGTAATATTCCCCAAACCATGTCGGTCAGTTCTTTGTTGGCAAAAAATCCCTGCACGGCGGGATCTTTCATGATTTCTCCGAGGGATGCGCCGCTGTTTGCCGCATTGGTCAGCGTCGGGCTTTGCATCATGGCTTGCATGTCATCGCGTTCCCAGAGCGAAGTCAGGGCGGGGTATTTGGCCAGCCGCGGCCCCGCTTGCGGGGTTTGCAGAACCAGCCCGGATAAATCGGCCAGCTTGTAATACATCTCCGGAAGTTTTTTTACCGCGCCTGCGGCTTTCGCCATCCCGGTGGATTGCAGGTCGCTCCCCAGCAGGTTCACAAATTTAATCAATGGCGGTTGTTGGTCGGCCGGCGATACTTGGATTGTCCAGTAAGCCAGGTTGAAAATGACGAAGCAGATTAGCACAAAATAAAGGGCGCCATTGACGATGCCAAGACATAGGCCCAATCGTGCGTTGAGGCGTTCCCACAGCGCCAGCCGCAGGTCGCCTGCATGGTATTTGTAGAAAATATCAATTTTCCGGTGCAGCACTTCGCCCGCTATTTTGAAGGCAATCGAAACCAGGATGAATCCCGTTACCGGTGCCAGCACCCAGGCCAGGAGCGGGTTGCTGATTCCAGCATGCGGGAGCAGGGGCTGCAGCAGGTGTCCGATGGGCTCTGCCAGCAGCATGGCCGCCAGGATGCCGACCAATGAGAACGCTGTACGAATCGCGCCCTGCCGGTGGCCCAAACCGGCGGCCGACGCCATCAATATCAAAGCAAGTATCCAAATGGTCATGACGCCATTAAAAATCATGCCGCAAAAAATGCACGACGAAAATT
>CAIWAX010000419.1 GCA_903910795.1 uncultured Anaerolineae bacterium | reverse complement strand
GGACTTCGGCAGCCATATTTGTATCGTAGATGCCCCAGCACTGCATCGGCTGGCCATTAAGCTGCGTGGGAAAATCCCAGGTGTAACCCGCAATACCATCAATCACGGGAGAAAATTCAAAATAGGATTCTTTTTTGGTGTGCTGGGAACGGGGGTTGGGCAGCGCCAATACTTCCAGAACGCGCGCGGTGTGAACCGGTTCTCCCGGAAGAATTGCACGCCGGACAACTCCATTGGAGCCATCTGCCCCAACCACTATTTTCGCGCGGAAAGGCCCTTGATCTGTCTCAAGGATGACGCCCGATTCATCCGCTTTGAGCGTTTTTACCGTTACATCCTGCCTGATCTCGATACCCCGCAGGTAAGCCTTGCCCGCCAGCCATGCGTCAAACTCATCCCGGCGGATGACACGCAAGCGCTGGGTGCCAGGCAATCGGATAGTCATCCCCTTTCCTTCAAAATCAAAATGGACGGCGCGGCTGTCCACATGAGGAACTTCGCTGACATCCAGGCCGAGTTTTTCAAGCAGGTATTCAGCATCTGCCACCAGCCCACCAGCGCACAGCTTTGGGCGGGGGTACTGTTTTTTCTCCAGGATCAGAACCCGTTTTGCCAGTTCGGGGGATAACTGCTGCAGGTGAAGCGCGGTTGATAGCCCCGAAGGGCCGCCGCCGATAATGATGATATCTTTTTCCATGGACTGATTTTATTGAAAGGCGGGCGGCTTGTAAAGTGCCAATTCTATACCATTCACGGTTACAAATCCGCAGGACCACCTGTGACTTGGTGTGTTATATATAAGAAAAATAAAGGCGGCGCTTGAAAAGTAAATCAAAAGCGGCCTCAATGGGCCGCTTGGACAGCATTGGAATTGTTTTACTCCGTGGAAGTTCCGGGAGTAACCTTCGCAGGAGCCGGTTTTTTGACCAGCTTTTCCTTGATTTTTTGATCTTTTTTCTTTTTCTTATCTAGTTCTCTCTGGCGTTTTTCGTGTTTGTAGTTTACCTGTGGCAATGGATTATCCTTTTTTATTTATTAATCTGGGCGTATGTTGATAATGAACCTTTCATTTCATTATCCCATAAAAAAGCCGCTTTTTCGTTTTTTGATAGGCCACTTTCTGCAATGCTCCATGGACCCCGTCCTTTAGAAATTTATCCGGGATGGCTTTCGGCGGGAATGGCTAAAACAGGTGCGGTTTTTATTTCTGGATGGCCTGAGCGAGCAGGATGCCAGTTGTGACGGCGGCTGCACCCAGGATGCTGCTCCCAAATAGGTTCAAAAGACCGGCCCCGGCTTTGCCGTTCATCATCAGGTAAACGCTTTCATAAGTATAGGTGGAGAAGGTGGTATACGCACCCAGAAAACCGACCGCCACAAACATGCGCCAGCGGGTGTCCACCATGTAACGGCCGCTGATGAGGGTCAAGAAAAAACCCAGGATCAAACTACCCGTTACATTTATGATAAGGGTGCCATAAGGGAAGGCTGTGCCCAGTTTCTCGGCCGCCCAGGCTCCCAGCCAGTAGCGGGCATTGGCGCCCAGAACCGCGCCCAACGAAATAGCCAGAAAATTATCCACGCGTGATTATCCTAACTCGATTAAATCAGGCCAGGCCCCATTCCTTCATGATCAGACGCACCGAACGAGTCATTTCATAAGTAAATTCTGCGCTGAACTTGCGGCGGTAAATTGCCTGACCTACATTCACAGAGCCGTCAATTCCTTTACGCTTGCCAAACATCTGTTGGTGCCGCGAACTGAACATCTCATCAAATTCGCTTTTCTCCAGGCGGTGGTAAGTATTTTCAAAGACGACAAATTTTTGATCGAAGCGCTCCGATTGGGCGCGGTTCTTCTGCTGGTCAGTCGGGTACCCAAAGCACAACAGGCAGATCGGAAAAACGTACTGCGGCAGGTTGAAGAGGGTCTTGTGGGTTTCATACTGTTCCATGATATCGCCGATGTAGCAGGAGCCCACCCCAAAAGATTCGGCGGCGATCACAGCATTTTGGGCGGCGATCAGGGCATCGCAGCAGGCCAAGAATAAATCGCCTTCGGCTGGCGCGCGCATGGGTTCATTTTTGGCCGCACATATTTCATCCACACCACATGCCAGAAAATAATCCTGCCAGCGTTGGTAATCGGCCAGGAACAGCCAGACCAACGGGGCTTTGGCAATGAAGGGCTGATCGTCGCAAGTGACCGCCAGGCGGTCTTTAACACGCTGGTCAGTCACATCCACAATGGAATACAGCATCATGTTGCCGGCGGTGGGCGCACGCAGGCTGGCTTGCAAAATGGCATTCTTTATTTCCGGGCTGATTTCTTTTTGCTCATAGGCCCGGGTGGATTTGCGCTTGAGCAAAATATCCATCATTTCATTCATTGTTGATCTTGCTCCTCTCTCGGATGGCTGATTTGTGGCCGAATGCACAGCATACACTTCGTTATAAAAAGTCCCGCAAAGCCATCCTACTTCGGCTTTGCGGGACTTCGCAGCCAGGCGTTCAGGCTAAGACATACTGCTTCAGGAACCTTTCCAGGTTTTCATAAAAATCTATGATGGTCTCTGTTTTGCGGAAACCATGACCTTCACCGGGGTAGAGTCTGTATATATACGGCACCCCGTTGGCCTTGAGTGCCGCCACAATTTGCTCGGAGTGCTCAAGGGGCACGACCCGATCCTCCGCACCCTGGAAAACCGCCACAGGATCTTTGATCTGCATGGCGTGGAAAACCGGCGACCAGGCTTTGTAACGTTCAGCCGCCTCAGGCAGCGGCCCAACCAGCGAAATGTTATAGCGTTCTTCGAATTTGTGCGTTGCAATCATAAAATCATACAGGTTGGCAACCCCAAACAGATTGACTCCGGCCTTAAAGACACCCGGGAACTGGATCAGGGCGTTCAAGACCGTATAGCCGCCCGAAGAACCGCCCTTGATCACGATGCGCTGCGGATCGGCCAACCCCAGCGCCGCCAGTGCGCCAGCCGCCCCGGCGGCGTCTTCAGTATCCACCAGGCCCCATTTTTCGCGCAGTTTCAGCATATAACTGCGGCCAAAACCGGTTGAGCCGCGGTAATTAACCTCCATGTAGGCATAACCTCGGGTGCTGAAGTAAGCCGCATCCGCGTTGTAACTGGTTGAGCGCATGGAAGTTGGCCCGCCGTGGATGTTGATGATGGTGGGTGGCAGTTCATCAGAAAAATAGCGTGTGGAAGTGGGTGGATAGTATAAACCGTGCACAATAGCCCCATCCGGGGCGGGCCACTCAATAGCTTGCGG
The DNA here is from genome assembly GCA_903910795.1 of uncultured Anaerolineae bacterium. Lineage (GTDB taxonomy): Bacteria > Chloroflexota > Anaerolineae > Anaerolineales > Villigracilaceae > UBA5195. Next base: position 11,854 of record CAIWAX010000419.1, on the reverse strand, counting down.
TTCCGGCAGTTCTGCTGCGGGGATGGCTTCACCCGAGGAGCGTCTCTCAATCAACTGTTCCCCATTATCCCATGTCACCAAACGGGTTGGAATTTTGGAAGAGGAAGCCAGAATTGCCAGTTTATCGCTTTCGGGCGAGGCGGCAATTTGATCAAACCAGGTATAAGGTTCCGTGGACAACTGTGTCGATTGGCCGGAAGCGATATCGATGACCCACAGTGTGCGCCAACATTTTTTGTTTTTAAAGTAGAAAAGACGAGATGAATCGGCGCTCCAGGCAAACAACCGCATGCCCTGGCCCCAGGCCGGTTCCATCATAGATGCATTTCCCACCAGAGTTTTTCTTTGACCAGTGGAAAGTTCCAGGGTCTGCAGTGAGTCCCACTCGCCGTCATTTGCGAGAAAGGCCAGGTAACGCCCATCAGGGGAAAATTCAGGCTGAAAAACCGGAATATTTTCGGAGCCGAAAACCTGTTTTACGTCACAAAGTTCCGAACCATTCAGACTTCCCGTCATCAGACGTGTGCCATCCCAGGGCATCTGGGGATGGTTCCACTCGACCCAGGCGATTTGTTTGCCCTCCGGGTGCCAGACTGGCTGCATGTAGAAATCGGATCCACTGACCAGCTTGACCGGCCAGACCTGTCCATTTGTATTGGTCAATGCCAGGCAATCCTGACCCTCATACGTGTGAACAAACAACACCTGGCTGCCATCCGGCGAAATGACTGGCGAGGCGCAGTCACCAAATTGAGGCGTGATGGGTTGGGGCAGCCCGGCATTGACATTCACCTGGTAAAGACGGTGATCGCTGGAAAAGATTGCGAAGCCATTCCGGATTGTGAAATCACCGCCGCCGTAGCCTACACCGGCGCGAATTTTCATACCACCAGAAATATCACGGGGAGCGTCAGCGCCCTTTTTGTACATTAAGGCTGTCTGGCCGCTCAGTGCTTCGAGCCAGATCAGGCTGCCATCATTGTCGAACAGCGCGCCTTCCAGGCGCAGAAGGGCACCCTGCATGGCGGGGGAGATGGATGACGGCCATAGGCCGTGTTGGATTTTTTGTTTTTCAGCCAATTAAAGCCCCTTCTCGCGCAGAAATACGATCAGATCAACATCACCCGGCGAACTGTTGAAATCGGTCAGCATCGCGGCAGCTTCAGCGCGGTGCTGCGTGCCGTGTGTGACAAGTTGCATCAGGATGCCCCACTTAATCATTTTAGTTAACACGCCTTTGTAGTTTTTGTACTCAAAGGGCTGGTTCAATTCATCATCTGTCAACCCGGCCAGATAGGAACGCATCAGGGCTTCTTCGGCGGCCCAGGCCTGCTCGAGACTCTGCGGGGTGGGGTATTCGCCCTCGCTGGCGGGGATGAGGGCCGGTTGTTCACCACTCAGGCGCTTGAGCCAGTTGCGCTCAGCATTCATACAATGGATAAGTGTTCCGCGCAAACTGCCGTAACTGGAGGTGTTTGGCGCGATAAATTGTTCGGGTGTGATCTGCAAGGCGGCGCGCATGATACGTTCGCGGGCCCAATAGTTGTATTCAAAAAGAATGCGGATATCGTTTGTATTCATGATGACCTAAATATGGGGGCTCATCTTGCTGACGAGCTTGTCCTTGGGCTGGTACCCCGTCGCGCGCTCCAGCATGGTCCCGCCTTTGAATAGCATGACGGTCGGGATACCCATGATGCCGTATTTCATGAGGACTTCCGGGTTCTGGTCGGCATCACATTTGACCACTTTTACTTTGCCTTCCCATTCTCCGGCGAGCTGCTTGATGATCGGATCAACCATTTTGCAGGGGCCGCACCAAACTGCGGTGAAATCCACCAGGACAGGAATAGAGGAATCAAGCACTTCACTTTTAAAATTTTCTTCGTTAACATAAGAAACTTCAGCCATCATAGCCTCCTGTTTTTGATAATATTATCATACCATTCACCACTGAGTTTCCCCAAGTGAATGATACGAAAGGTTTGCCCGGCGAGATTTCCTGCTTATTTCAGTTGAGGTAACTCCACAGGATCTTCCTTGGGATGGCAAACCCCGCAAAATACGGCATCTGACACAACCAGGGCCATTTGAACACCCTTCTCATTTGGATATAACACTTCGATATGGGGCAGTGTTTGGGTATGTTCACGGCAAACAGCCCGCCCACAAAAACGGCAGTTGCCATGAGCCGGGCGATCACAATGCCAGCAATTCATATTTTCTCTCCATGGATCTTTTTTGACAAATTAATTCTGTCCGGCGCGCCGCAAACCAACCATGCGCCGGCTCATTTCCTGTTCCAGCATCCGGCTGGCGTATAACTGCGGAATGACCAGCCGGTCAAAGTCTGCTTTTTGCAATGTGAGCAGGCTGGCAGGTACAACCGCCTGGACGCTGGCTGCCCTCGGGCTTTGCAACAGGAGTGCCATTTCGCCTACATATTCACCGGGCCCTAATTCGTTGATCACACGTTCGCCAGATGGTGTGGTGATCTTGATTTCCACCCGACCGCTTTCGATTACATAAAAAGTTTGCCCGGAATCACCCTGGCGGATAATCAACCTCCCAGCCTCAACGTTTTCCTCGCGGAGCTGCGCGACAACAAGCTGGAGTTGCTGGGCATCCATATCCGCGAAGAGCGGCATCTGCCTCAGCAGGTTTGCGCGTGTGATGGAGGTCTCCACCTTTTCCCGTAAATCAAAGCATATTTTGACCAGTTGGTCAAAATCAGCTCGGCTGAGCGCCAATACTTCGGTGGGAACTGAGGCGCGGCAGGTGGCATTGCGCTCGGCATCGTTCAGCAGCGCCACTTGGCCAAAATAATCACCGCGGCCGAGATGATTGACAATTTCGGACACACCTTTCGGGCTGCGCACGATCACTTCAACGCTGCCGCGGGCGATAATATAGAAACGGTCGCCGAGTTCCCCCTGGCGGATAATGGTCTGGCCTGGGGCGTAATTTTCTGTTTGCAGGCGTGAACACAGATGATCAATTTCATCCTGGGAAAGCGCGGCAAAAAGCGGTAAGCGCTTTAACAGGGCCTGGTAAGACTGCTTGGTATTCTTGAACTGCTGACCCAGAACTTGCGCTCGTTTTACTTCTGGGAACAGATACTGGGCTGCGATCTCGCGCGTTTCCCAAGGGATGCCGTCATAAGCGCGCTGTAGTGCGCGCGTAGTCAGTTTTTCACCGATCTGCACCGCCAGTAAATCCAGAAACAGGGTCAGCGCCGAGGCGTAAATATTTCCCGATTGGCGCATACTGAAATTAGACGGCAGACTGTCTTCCACTTTGCCCTTGGTAAGCTGCACATGCCAGTTGGCTGCCAACGCGTAATTGTCAAACTGTCCAACCAACGCTTCGGTCTGACGCTCACCCGTGATTTCACCGAGTTGTTCATAAAGTTCGCCCGCCATCCAGCCAAAGGCAAGTTTTAATTGTTCGCGATTGCTTGTTTCACGGCTGAAATCTGTCCGAACAATGTGCCCACCTGCTCGCCACCTGTAGGCCACCTGCTGCAGGCCGAAACCCGCTGCTAAAAATAGAAAACCCCAGGCGGGTGGAATCCCGAACAAGGTCACAGCCAGCAGGGATAGCATACCCAATCCCAGCGCCACACAAGCCGGCCCGGTGCTGGTGTGCCAATAGGAAACCAGGGTGGGAGTCAGTGCAATCATGGCCAGGAGCGGCAGCCCACCTGCCACAGCCAGAACGATCTGTAATAACTGGGCGCCTGCCAGCGCGTGGGTCACCGCAATATAGCCGGTTACGATATAGCTGATAAGCAAACCGCCTCCCAGTCCAACCTGCTCGATCAGGTGTAATTTTCGCAGATCGGTGTGAACAAAAAGCACCAACCCCGCTCCAACCAACGCAATATAAGCCAGTATTGATAAAATTCCTGCCAGGATTCCAACTGAGCCTGAACTGGCAGGGAGCCAGATGAGTGTCAACCTACCCGCCTCGCCCAGAAAGAGGAGCAGGCAAACCAGACTCATCAACCAGAAAACCAGCTCAAAGCGCGAGCCAGCGTAATCCCGCGCATTTCGATATGCAAAATAAACCGCGATGATCAAGGCCGCCAAGCCAACATACGCAGTGCTGGTAGGGTGCCAGATGGTAAGGCCGCCAATCAGTATCACCAGCGCCAGCACCCAGGCACTTACCTTTCGTGGGGTAGAAAGCAGCCCCCAACGGTTAGCCAGTATGAGTGCCTGGCGCAGCAAATTCAGCAAGATAAGCCCACTGGCAACCGCCAGGATGATTACCAAAAAGATTGACCCGATTTCCACCACAATTTGGCCCAACACCCCGCCTTCGGCCAACAGAGAACTTGCCATGAAAGCCAGCTTGCTTTGCCAAAAATTAGCAGCCTGGATCATCGCGTAAATTGTCCAGAGTGCCGACAGTAGGCCGAAAACGGCAAAAATACGTTCTTCCCTGGAAAATTCAACAAACCAGGCCTGGATTTTCGTACCATTGGCACGCAGCGATTTGAGTTTGGCCCATAATCCCCGGTGGATGAAATCCAGGGATTTTCGACGCAGCATCGGAATTTCAAGGCCATCCATCAACAGGAAATACCCATCCAGTTCCAGAAGTGGGTTGAGGTTAATCAGAACGCCCAGGTAAGACAACAAGCTGAATTGATACAGCACCGAATTGATCTGCAAGTGCGGCCAAACCACCAGAGAAATACTGGCCAGCCCGGCCAGAATGAGATCGGAATATGGCCCGGCCCAGGTGACAGCCATGCGTGCGCGTTTGCCTTCCATCCAGATATCACTTGTATCCACATAGAAAGCGGGCATACCGAAGTACACCATGGCGCCGCCGCGAATCACTTCACGCCCATAATGTTTGACCGTCAGAGCATGCGACATTTCATGCACAAAAATGGAAAGCATGTAAACAAAGATCAGGGAAAGGATTCCCACTACATAATTGCCGCCAATACTGATAATCCCATACTGATTATCCATCATCACCCTGGAAAAGGCAGCCAACCCCGCCAGGGTTACCAACAGCCAGAGAATTTGGGCCGGGCGGGTATAAACCAACCAGGCCGCGTGCCTATACAGGCTGGTCAACCAGCCATCCAGCCCGCTGACTTCGAATTGTTTTTCCAGGAAAGATTTCCCTAGGCTGGCTATCATGGCCTGTGGTTTGCGGCTTTCCAACCGCGTGATCAAGTGTTTGTATACATCGACCGGCTGTTCTGTCAGAAATTTATTGCTCTTCAACTCTCCCAACAGGTTGCTGATGCGCGCAAAAGCAAAGACCTGGTACTCGCTAAAATAAGCGACCACCAGGTCTTTGACAGTCCGGGTTCCATCCATCTTTTCCCACAGAAAATAATCCCGTTCGCTCATCCTGATATAGGTTTTGGCAACGGGATTTTTCAAGATGATGGACACGCCTTCACGCCCATTCAAATGACTGGCAACGACCCCGGCCACGGCCTGCGGTCGGAACTGGGAAAAATCAAGTTTTTCTGCCAGCCATGTCCAGATACTCTGAGTGTGGTCGTTGGTTGTTTGGACGGCGTTTTTTAGCGTTTCCCACAAAATTGGTACGGCCATAGCCTCATCCTGAAATTACCAGCGGCTCCAGATTTTTTCTCCAATTACGGTTACAACACCAGAGCGCGTACGCGTTCGTTCTCGAGTGCGCCTTTACGCCCAAGCAGCTTGTAAACCTTGACAGGTTCGGTTTTACCTTTGACGATGACAGAATCAACGAATTCCGTATCAAACTCATCCTTTATCTGCTGATAGGTGGCATCGCTGATCAGGATCGGCCATTTATAGACTTTGGTCAGATCCTGCAGACGCGCCGAAAGGTTGACGTTGTCGCCGATGGTTGTGTAATTGATGCGTTGTTCCGATCCAAGCAGACCCACGAAAGCCTCGCCGGTATTCAAACCAATGCCGATTTGAAATTTTATTTCCGGGGGCAGAATACCCCTGGCATACCAATCCCGGCTCAGTCCATCGATAGCCAGGTGCATTTCCAGGGCGGTGCGGGCAGCCCGCAGGGCATGGTCAGGATATGGAATTGGCTCGCCAAAGAAAGCCATGACTGCATCACCTTCAAACTTGTCCACAGTGCCGCTGTGTTGGTACACGATTTTTGTCATGGCTTCGAGGTAAGGATTGAGCATGGCTACAACCTGTTCGGGGGTAAGCTTTTCAGATAAGGTCGTGAAACCTCGAATGTCTGAAAACAAGATGGTGATTTCGGCGCGTTTGTTCAGCGCAGAGAGGTCGCTGGACGCAACCATTTGATCAATGATCTCGCTCGAAAGAAAACGTCCAAACAGGCTGCGTAAGCGCCGTTTTTCGAGCTCCTGTGATACAGCCTGACCTGCGGTCGGCAGTATTACGCCCAGGAAAAGCATCAGGCCAGGCGCAACCAGCGCGATGACCAGGCCCTGAAAGGCAAACAACAGAAAAGCCCCTAAAAACCACAACAGGAACACAACCGCCATTCCGATGATGACGCGTACCGGTTCGCGCAGGCGCAAAATCAACGCTGCAATTACTGCCATCAGCAGGGTTTGCAACAAGTTGACCCAGGGTGGAACGAGATACAGATACTGGCCGGTCAGGATGGTATCGACTGCATTGGCAACCACTTCCACCCCTGGCGTGCGGTTATTGGATGAATAAGGTGTTGGCCATAAATCCTGCAGGGTGGGTGATGTGGCGCCAATTAGAACGATCTTACCCTTGAAGGTTTCGGCAGGAATGTCGCCTTCGGCCACGGAAGAAGCAGAATAAGTGGGGTAAACCCCGGCGGGACCGCTGTAATTCACCAGCATCCGGCCCTGTAAAAGTGGAATTCTTCTTCCATTAAACATCACGCTCGTGTCTGAGAATTGACTGGGGGATGCGACACCCATATACAAGCTGGCAATTTCAAATGCCCAATGTGCATAGGTATTTGATCCAACCTGGTCGTGAACCTGGATACTGCGTAAAATGGCATCCGCATCCAGAATAGTAGGGGTGATACCGATGCGTGTCAATGATTTTTGGTATGGCTCGAGCGGCTTTTGTTCGGTTTCAGAGTGCAGCAAGATATTGCCTGAAACCACATCCTTTCGATAAATGTTGGCCACTCCCACAGACGCATTCGCATTTGAAAATGCGCCAGCCAGGGCAATATCGCCCTGCGCATCCGAATCTGGCTCAAACAAGAAAACATCCAGACCAACCACTTTGGCCCCGGCCTGGTTGAGCCGGTCAACGATTTTGGCCAGATAAGTGCGCGGCCAGGGCCAGCGGTAACCAGTCCAGTTGAAGGATGTATCATCAATCCCGACAATGACAACCTGGCCTGATCTTTGCGGAGCCGGCCGCAAGCGCATTAACATATCCCGGGCCGAAAGCTCCGTTCCAACCAGGGGCGTGCTTACATCTGGAAGCAACGCCAGCATCTGAAGCGCAATCAGGATGATGGCGATTGCGGTGGTGATGATTGTAGGAGAAGATAAACGACGCATCGCCAGAGACCCTTTATTTGAGTGGCTTCCCCATGCAAGTGGGCAAATCACTCAACGTGAACTGATAGGAATGGTTTGTGTCGCCTGATAAATAGCGGGTACCATCGCCAAAATAAGCCTGGTTTCCCGAACCATCCTTGAATGAAAACCGCCAGTAAATTGTGTCGGAAAGAGTAGCCTGGATGGCTTGACCCCCTACATAGGGCCCCAGCTGCGAATACAACCCGATCAAACCGGGCGAGCTGAAGTCCGAGTCGTTGATGCTGTATTCCACGAAATTATCCACGCTTGAGAGGCCACTGGTGCTGGTGACGGAAACACTAAAGTTTAGGAAACATTGCCTGGAACTCAAGGTATCGCTTGTTCCCGGACCAGCGGGGTTGCTGAAAGATATGGAAAATACTTCCTGGTTTACCGCGCTGGAAGTACTGCCCGTAAAGTTTGTATCACCGCTATAAGTGGCAGTAAAGGATTTGGAGCCGGGGCCGGAAAAGGTTATGCTGCATTTCCAGGGAGCCGAATAGGCTGTACAGCTATCCGTACCATCCGAAAAAACCACGCTGCCAGTAGGCGCACCAGAGCCGGGTGAATTAACATCAACGCTGGCTGTAAACTCATAGGCTGTGCCCACCTCGGCTTGCTGGTTACTCGTTATGCTGGTAGTAGTGTCGGCTTGATTCACTGTATGCGATTTGCTCACAGATTGGACGGAAGTGTTACTTGCATCCCCGGAATAATCTGCCACCAGGTCAAAACTACCTACCTGGGGAAAAGCATATTTACACGAGGCTGAACCATTTACCACAGGCAAGTTACTGCAGATGGTGTTTTCTCCGGTTGAGACACGGACAGTTCCGGTGAGTGGTGGCCCGCCATTCCCGGGTTGTGCGCTGATGGTGATTTTCACGGATTGGTTGAAAACCGATGGTTCAGGATTGATATTGCTGATAACCAGCAAAGGCGTGTAATGTGCCTGGGTTGCCGTGACTGTCACAGTGGCAGTTACCGTGCTGGTTGAGTATGGCGCCGGGGTTAAGCTGGCCTGTTCATGTCCAGAGGATGATTCACTGGTTGGGGCAGCAGTAGCCGCCGGATAAAATGGAAATTCCTGGGTTGGCGGTGCCGCACTTGTGGCGATGGGGACGTCTGTGGCAGGCGTTCCCTGGGTAGGGGCAGGCGCCTGGGTCAAGGGAGGCACCACCATGGTTGATTCGGGGTTGTTGTTCAGCCAATCCTGCACATCGCTGTCGTTCATCTTTCCAACGCTCGGCGGCTGGTTCGCGCCTGTAACGGTGGCGGTTTGACCGGCCGTGATTTGAACGTTACCGGCGGGTGTGGAGAGCGAGCAGGTGCCTTCCAGACAGGTGATGTTTGCTTCGCCGCTGTCAGGATTGTAACTGACACTCATATAGGAGCCACGCACGGCAGCGACCCCCGATTTGGTTTCAACTTCCAGCGAGCCGCCCTGCAGGATTACCCATAACCGTCCAACAGCCAGGCTGACCTTGATAAGCAGACCTTGCGAATCCTGTTGGGGTGGCTGCAGGGTAAAGAGCGTACCCGGCCCAATCCGGATCAGCGATCCACTGGAGAAATCCAACCGAACTTTGCCATCTGACTGGGTTTGAACCTGGCCCAGGGTCGGTAACAAATAGCCATTGTGTGCCGCCGCAAAGCTGGGATCGCGGGCTTCACGTGCCAGCACGCTCCCGGCAATTTCAGATAGTCTGGCTGTAAAAGGTACTTCAGTTGCCTGATCTGGCGCGCGGGTTGCCGTTTGGGTGGGTGGTGTGGCAGTATTTTGCTGTGTTCCACCACAGGCCGACAACAAGAAACCTAAGAACATGAAAAAAATCAATAAACGCTTTGGCAGCCACATGTGCTCCATCCTTTAAATCCTGGCGAATTATTCGGCGATGCAAATAAATTATAACAATGAACAGAGAAGAGAAATTATTGCCCGAGGACTTCAGAATTACTTCTAATGATACTCACTCCAACAGCCCCTGTGAGTGCCATAGGTTACAGCAGAATTGTGCCATTTGTTACACATTTCAAGGAATTTTGGAAGCAAAAAAACTTCAACAACGCTGCGGATAAGCGATAAAAAAACCCAGATTGAGATACGTGCTCAGACTCAACCTTACCCGCCTTCATTGACAAGCTGCATATCTTCGATACAATAATATTTTAAAATTACCCAACGCTGCCGGGAATATCATTCTTTGGATGTCGGCTCACCAAGGCTTTCCCGCTGGCGAATTGAGCTTTGCCTGTTTGAATTGATAAGCCTGGCTTTTTCAGTATCGCTCAGTTCAAAACCGACCAAAGCCGTTTCGGGATCTATCATTAAAAGGTTTCGAAACTCTGTATCCAGAAGCGCTTTGCCAATCACTGATTCAAGGACTTCTATCGACACGATTTTCCTCCAATCATTCAATAATTCCAAATCTGAAATCAGGTAAGCCCATAAGTGGGCGATTCAAGCCTTGAAACGTCCACTACCAAGCCATACTAAACTTACATTTGCCCTGTGGGTGGGTACTAACTGCCATACCCTTAATATTCACAAACCCACACAGTCTTGTGGGTTTGTGAATATTCGGGCATTCCTAGCCCCAAAATCTCATTTTGGATGAGCGCGCATCCAGTGTATTACCGAGGGTATCGAGGGTTTCACTATCCAGGTTTTTTAGCCCTACCTTCTCGGCTTCGCTCAGTTCAAAACCCGCCAGAGCTTTTTCTGGTTCAGCCATTAATAATTTGCGAAATTCCCCATCCAGAATAGCTTTGCCAATTACAGATTCAACGGCTTCTTTAGACATCTTCTTTCTCCTTATTGTTGGGTGACAATGCTCCAAAGAGATATGGAACTTTCTCAATCATACGCAATCCAGGAGGTTTTATGGGTGCCATACGTTACAGTGTGGCTATGCCTTTTGTTACAGATGCGAAACTCTTACGACTTTGACAGGTTTCCCAGGCCAGGCAGATCTGTAATCTTGAGCATAGTCCCCTCAACTTTTATCAAACCAAGCTGCTGCATTTTATTCAATTCCCGGTTAACCCTTCCGCGGCTGGCCCCCACCCAACTGGCAAGATCGGTCTGGGTCAAGGGTAATTCCAGTTCCAACTTGTCAGCCGGGGTCTCCCAGTTTTTCACCATGTTCAAAATCAAGGCTGCCAGGCGTCCGTTCAGACTGAGGCTGGCCAATGCCTGGGTATGTTCCAGCAGGGTTCGCAGGTTGGATGACATCTCTATTAACAGGTTGCGGGTAAATTGGGGATAGGTATCGACAAAATGGAACAGGTCCGCCCGTGACATCGTCAAAACAATGGTTGTTTGCAGGGCTGCGGCCCCGGCTGGCCGGACCTCCTGGCTCAGTAAACCCGGAAGGCCAAATACTGTGCGCGGTCTGGCCAAGTTTAGCAGGAATTCTACACCCTTGGAGTTAATCATAAATAGGCGCACCATGCCTGATTCAACCAGATACAGATTCAAGCCAGTATTGCCAGGATAATAAATATAGGCATTTTTGGCAAAAGTATGCTTCGTGAGAATATTTGACAGATTCTCAAGCGCTTCATCCGAAAGCCCAAAAAAAAGAGGATACTGCTGAATTTGTTTTACCGATATCATAAATAATCCTGGAGTTGGTAAATTGGCAATCTAGGTGTTTGTACTCTCCACTGCTACAACAGTTAGCAAACCTTCTACTTGTCGCTGTTTAATAATACGCTCGGCTCGAGTTTGATAACTTTCGCGAATGTCATCTAGTCGGGCCTTTATGTGGCTCAGTTCGACGGTAGCTTTAGTCAGCGGCCACGGGAACAAGTGGCTTGAGCACACATTAAAGCTGGTAGTATTATAACGAACAACATTCGTGGGCAGCGCATATGCCTGAATCAGATTTTCCCCAACCTGCCGCTGAAAACGGAGCGCAGCTTCTTCGTCCCGTCCAATCATTTCTATCGCGTGCCCCATGCAATCGTCAGCAGCCTCCTTGAGCCGGATCGTCCAGCCAGTCAGTTTTTCCAGCGTGGTGCGCTCGCTCGACTCGCCCGAACGTCTCCAAAACACTCTGAGCGCCAGACCCGTTGATCTCGCGCTCAATTTTGACATTACAAACAGAGCAGGCTGGGTGGATTTTCAGTTACCGCGTGACAATTCACGCTACATTCCACGCTCTTTGCGCAAGTTGGATGGATGCCGTACGAAATCATATCTGCTCCCATACAACAGCAATTCCAAATCTAAAACTGGTCAAGGCGACGGCAGGGAGATTTCCAAGCCATCCGCCATGAATTGAAAAAGGGCATCCCAGCTATCAAAAATCAGAT
>CAIWAX010000418.1 GCA_903910795.1 uncultured Anaerolineae bacterium | reverse complement strand
TCCATCTCGCCCATGCGCGCTTTCGTGGTGTTGGTCAAGCGCATTACTGCTCCGCGAAGCGCTTGACCAGCATGCAGTACTGATGGCAGGGCGGGAAATCGCTTAACTGACAGCCAGCTCAACCCGCACTTTTGATAAAACCCGGGCGCCTGGAAACTGTAGCTGCTGATCAATATTACCTTGCAGCCGCGCTCGCGGGCTTCCAGCAGGATCCGGCCGTAACCCTGACCGTGCCAGGCGTCCTGCACCCACAACGTTCGTATTTCACAGGCCTGCGCCCAGGTTCAACCCGCCAAACCGGCTACAATCTCCTGCTTTTCGTCCCGGATGAAGAAAGCGAACAACTGCCCATCATCCCGGCCGGTTTTGGCCGCATTAAATTCATACAGACGGTCTTCCAAAAATTGCAGTTCTTCGGATAACAGGGCTGCCACTGGTAAGAACGTGACTGGCATGTATGGACATTCTCCTTGCTGATTCGAAAGAAGGCTGAATACGCCAGCCTTCTTTTAATTTATGCTTGAGCCTGGCTTCGTTTCGCGGACTAGAAAGTGAAACTTTCGCCCATCTTGAGCACCTGGGTGTTGGTTTCCTTCTCGACCCGCGCCGCCCAATCCTGGGCATTCTGGTCGATCACGCTGTTCTCCCCCCACCTACATGACCGTTGAATAACCCGGCCGCTGGTATTTAGGCTCTGTCTCTAATCGCAGTTATAATCCGGCCTGTTTGGCCAGTTCCAGCATCTCATCCAGAATGGTGGCGAAGTGCGGACACTTATGATAGGCTTCATTGGGGTCGAGCTTTCGGAAAAGATCATATCCGTTGGTAACTTTGTCGTAATGCCGTTTTAAATGCTGACTATAGAGAATGTCTAGTAATTTCGCTGGTGGAGTATCAAAATTGACCGTTTCGGGGTGATCAGTTCTGCCGGGGAATTTATTGACGATTTCGCGAGGAAACATTTCGGGGTGGGATAAAAGCCAGGCTTCGACTTCATGCACCGCGAAGTACATTCTGAAACGATCTTGGCCAACTTTTCTGGTCAGTTCTTGAACAGCCCATTTATAACGCTCCTCAGCACCGGATAAATGACCTGGGTAAATGGTTGGACCATACAAATCCAGCAAGGCTACTACAGCGATTGCCCTGGCCCTTCCATGTACCGGCGGACCTTATTCGGCATATCCTTGACCATTTCCGCCCAACCATCAAAGCGGACCGTTTGTATCCCGACCGGCTGGCTCAAACGCGGGTCGAGCCAGCGTTTCAGAAAAGCTGCGATGGCTTTCTTTTCAGTGTAACCCTCGACAAACAGCACGAATTTCATGACAGCTCTTCCAACTCGCCGCTGCGGTAGAGCTTGCCAAGTGAATAGTTTTGCAACCAGTAGCGCAAACTTTCCCCGGATAAAACCTCCAGTTGTGTTTGTCCTTCTGCCCATTTTGCAACAGTGACCGTCGGTTCAAACTCATTGAAGGCATCCAGTAGTTCGGCCGAATGCGTGGTGATGATCACCTGGGTTCGTTTGGAGGCATTGCGCGCATATTCAGCGATGATCGGAAGCATGGAAGGATGCAGGCCCATTTCGGGTTCATCAATCGCAATCAATGGCGGTGGAGTCGGGTTAGCCAGAATAGCAATCAAATATAGAAAGCGCAATGTTCCATCTGATAGATCGGAGGTGGTTTGCAGTCTTTTCAGGGATTTCCAGGCCAGCTTGAGCTGGACACGTTGATCCACGTCAGGGGGAAATGCCAGCTCGTCAAAGTCGTCTCCGAAAGCAGCACTCATCGCCAGGTTTAAATCACGTTTGAAATCACGGTCTGAAGTGTATAAGGTGTGTAGCACCTGCACCAGATTGCCACCATCGCGAGACACCAAACGCTCATTCCGTGAAATCGCTGGTTTGCGAACGAGACTTTCGCGATGGGTTTGGAATTCGTGATAAATTGCCCAATTCGCGAGCCATTTTTGAAAAGAAGGGATCAGTCGATTCGCTGTATAAGGTCCCGCAGAAAGAGATAACAAGCTCTCTTCCTGGGGAACGGCTTCAGGTGGGGCGATCAAGCCCTGTTGTTTGTCGTCATAAATCACCGCATTGGCAGGAGTTCTTTCTAAAATAATCAAGGGCGAGCCTTTTTCGCCTCGTTCAAACTTGTAGTAATTCCCCAGAATTTCATGTTCAATCCGGTACGCACTTGAAACGCCCAGCCTGCTCAGCATCAGCTCGTAAGTTAGACTGCCGCGTTCTTTATCGCGAAACGTATCATCAATCGGTGATGTTCGCAGCTTAAGTTGAATCTGAGGCAGTCGGCCATCCCAAACCAGTGGCTCCATACCACCTTCACCCAGTACCTGGGTATTCAATTTACCTTGCGCCGAAATCGAAAGCATTTCCAGCGCTTTTAGAAGATTACTCTTTCCACTACCATTCGGGCCGATGATCAGATTCAGGGCCCCTGGTTTCCATGAAACTTCCTTTAGCGAGCGAAAGCCTTGAATTTGCAGGTCTAAAATTTTCATGTTGTTTCTCCGGATGAAACCACCCCACGATTTACTTCACAAATCGAACTGGGGCATGTCTCCGTCGCTTTGCGTGGTGGAACTACCGCTTCGCGTTCGTGTGGCGGTGCTTTTTGGTTTTACGTTCCAGTGCTTTAAAAGCCGGTTCGTGTTCTGAAATGACGCGCAGCGCTCTCCGCATACCGGCTGTGCGCTCGTCAGTTTCGCGCAATCTTTGCCCTTCAGCCTTCCATTCAGTCAGTTTCTGCTGGGACGGGTGTTTGGGATCCGCCGCGGCCGCCTTGACCAGGGCGTAATGCGCTTTCAGGCGCAGTACATAGGCGCGATCCGTTTCCAGGTGTTCAGCGATCACTGCTAGGAGGGCACCCGCAAAGGCACTTTGCGGGTTGAGTGGATCGAGAAACGGTCCGGCATCTTGCGCCGAGCGGTCAAACCCATAGTTGATGGTTGCCACCTGTTTCTGCTCGTTACGCGAAACAATATTGAGAATCACCCGTTGACAATCGCACTCAGGGTCTGGGCAATACGATTCTAATAGACCATAATCACTTGCGGGCGGCATCTGGTTCCCGATCAGGGTCAATGAACGGGTTTCCTGGCGCGCAATTTCAGAGAACAACAACTCGAAAGGAATCAAGTACATGTTTAATTTCCCCAGCCAGACTGAAGAAACATGCCGTCCCGGCGCTGGCAGCGCACATCGCCACAGGAAATAACCGGCGCCCAGAGGGGCGCGGCATCATTCAGCCCAATCAGGAAGGTATGTTTTTCTGTCATTTTCATTTTCACTATTCAAATATTGAGTCTGGCGCGCAAAGAGCGCAGTGTTTCTTTAGCGATTCAGCAAAGATATAAAATTATTCAAGCAATATACTCTGCGTTTTCTGCGATCTCCGCAGTTAATGGTTTTTGTAGTGGAGTCAATATAAGGTGGATATATGAGGAAAGATTATACCTTGAAAGAAAACGAATCGCCCGCTCTGGAATTTTCGCCTAGCAATTCCAAATCTAAAACCACGCCAGTTCAAAAATGGGTCTTGCGAGCCGAGAACCATCCACGAATAAGTCACGAATACTCGAATATGCACCCCGCCATTCGTTTACACGGCGCTCCGCGTTCGTGAAACCTTCGTGGGCGGTTTGGGAAACACGGCAAAATGTAACTGCTCACCCATGTCTTGTTTTGGGCATAACCATCCCGTTTTAATGACCAAGTGAAACGATAATCACTGGTTCGCAAAGCGCCCTGTGGGTTCCCCGCAAAAAGTACCGTCTCCCCCTTCCCGATTTTGGGAAGGGTTCTTTCACCCCGCACACCTGCACTTGCGTTCCGGTGCGATTTGCCGATTTGCTAAGCAAATCGCAAATCGTGTGTTCTTAGCGGGGTTAG
>CAIWAX010000417.1 GCA_903910795.1 uncultured Anaerolineae bacterium | reverse complement strand
CATGTTTCAATCCACGCCTCCCGTGAGGGAGGCGACATCTTTCCGCGACACGGAAAACATGGAACTCAGAAACGAAGTCCAACGGCTGACTGGCGATCTTGCACTATCAATGGCAGGTAAGGCAATGCTCAATAAAACTTTTGATGAGTTGCAAGCGGTTATGGAAGCAGAAATTGAACGGCTGACCCTCAACCTGAAACTCTGCAAGGATGACAGCGCGGAAATGGATAGGCGACGATTGGCCGAAGATGCGCTGCTGAGAGCCGAAAACGCCCGGCTGCGGGCGGCTATTGAAGGTATTTTCGCAAAGCCTTATGGGTGTCCCATGTGTGATTCTGGGGTACTCAGAGACCCGAAAAAAGACCACTGGGATGATTGCTCTTTCTATATCGCCCGTAAAGAATTAGAGCCAAACCATGAATAACGAAGACATAAAACCATGTCCGTTTTGCGGACAGCAACCAATTTTCAGACCGGGATCGAGTGATTATGGTCGCGTCGGAATTGTATGTAGTTGCAAGATTCGTCCTGGTATTGTCCAATATATCCCAGACAGCGAAGCACTTGAATTATGGAATAACCGCCCGGTAGAAGAAACCCTACATGACGAAGTCTCCCAGTTGACCGATGAACTCGAAAACGCACGCGACTATCGCAACTCCGAACTGGGTACCGGGATGCTGACGGCGATGAACAATATGAACGCCGCTGCCGTAGGTGAACTGAAAACCGAGAACGCGAGGCTGCGGGCAGCGCTGGAAAAGATAGCCGAAAACAAGAACCCCGCTTATGGAATGGTAGCGATTGCCCGCGCAGCCCTGAACCCCGTGGAGGAACAGTGAAAAATCGCTTCAAAGAAAAAATAGTCTACGTGCGCATCATCATTACACAGGAATACCGTGAAGCATGCGTAATGCGTGGGCTGAACTGCCTGCATTATTACGGAATCAATACTGCAAACCGGCTGGCCCGTTTGCAGACGCTACAGCGGGCGTTGGTGAAATCATGAAACTGACCTGTCAGAATTGTGGAAGCGTGTTTTTCCATGACGACAAGCGCACAATGTACTGCTCCAAGCAATGCCGCGCCGCCTACCAGGACAAGAACAAAACCAAAACCGCGAAAGCCTGCCTGATATGCGGTAAGGAATTCGAGGCCAAAGCATCACAGGTTTGCTGCAGCATCGCCTGTAAGGAAGTCCGAAGAAAAGAAATCGCAAAAGAATACAACCATTCCAGATTCTCATCCAAAACCGAACGTCTGGACGATTCAATAAAGAATGTCGTTATAAACGCATGGCGAAAAGCAGATTCCAACGAACGCGCCATCATAGAATTTCATAATCAGGATTTGAGGTTTATATGACCGAAATTCTGCTTCACCTCATGGATGACACCTACCTGACCTGTACCTCCGGCCTCGTGTGTTGGGGACTGGTTGCCACAATCGGTTTTTGCGTTCTGGTATTTTTAGTCGGTATCCGTTCGGATAGACGTGCCAGCCGACGGGATTTGTGGCGTTGATCTCTCGTTTACAACTGGCCGGCATCATCGCCGCAACCGTGATCCTGGCCGGGATCGTGCTGGCAGCTTGCGCGGTTTTCTACCCAGGAGACCCGGTGAAACAGGTTGACGCAGTCTATTTGTGGATCGCTGCTTTGATCGTGATCATCTCCATAATTTCGGCATGCGCGGTAGTGATGAAAGCCAGGCAAGAAAAGAAATCAAAAACAAACGTCTATGAAGTTATCCAGATAAATCCATACGAAGAAACCGCGCTGGAAACTTACGACCGCCAGCATTCAAGTCAGGTACGCAACTGAGAGGAAATATGTCAATACAAAAAATTACAAGGCGAAAAGTTGTGCGCACAGATATCGTCAAGCCAGCCAGCTTGAACCCGCTGGCGCTCCTGTCAAAACATATGGCGCTGTTTCTCCGGCTTCTGTTTGATGGGAGGGTGTCTTTCTGGATCAAGCTCGTTCCGTTTGCTGTGCCGCTTATCTATACTTTGACACCAGTTGATTGGGCGATTGTTGGGCCGTTCGATAATATCGGCGTGATCGTCCTGGCATACTTTTTGTTTCTTCAACTGTGCCCTCGAAAGATCGTGAAGGAACTTTCGAGATGACCCCGGCCCAGGCAGCCGACCGACTACCTGCGCGGCGTATATATCGGAGTGCTGCTGGCCGCTGCTGGAATTGTAATCATGAAAATAATCGGAAGGATAATCAAATGACACCTCCAAAATACGAACAAGAAACCGAAGCACCCATGCTGTCTGATGGCTCGTATCTATACGAGCGCCATGCAACAGTCTGGACGCCATTCATCCGGGCTGCGATTACCGGTTTACTGGTGGCTCTGCCGGTCGTGTACTGGCTCTATCATTATTGGGCTGATTTAAACGAGGCCCTGTTCCGTGGCACGATCAGTGGGTTTGCGGTTGCGCTAGCGGTCTGGTGGATGGGGCTCCAGTTATGGGAAAGACAATGGCAAAAAATCATCTCCCTGGCAGAGCGCGTCTCCAATGTTGACATTGATGGCGATGGTGTGATCGGAGAAACAAATCACCGGGTAAATGTCGACCTGCGCACGATCAACCAGGACGGGCAAGACATCACCACGCGGGCGACATTCGACATCGACGATGACCGGCTGTCCGTGTTCGCCGCCGCGCTCCTGGCAGGGCGGTCTATGAGCCAGCCCGAGTGGACAGGTGCGGGCAAGCCGTTCAGCAAGCGCGAGCATTCGGCCATCATCGAAGAGATGCTCTTGCGGGGCATTATCGAACCCCGCAGCGAGAAGGATGCCCGGCAGGGGTATCGGGTTACAAAGGCGGGCAGGGCTGCGCTGAGGGCAATTTCAGGCTCCCCCACCCCTTCTGAACCGTTCGCGCGTTGATTTTTGACCACAGAGAGTACATACGAACGAACGCGAGAACGCGAGAAGGGTATAAACAATGGATAAATACAGCATACTTTCAGTAATTGCCCCCATAGCGGCCCCGGCTGCGCCGGCCACAATGCTTGTCAACATCCTTTACGGGGAGTTGATCCGTGAGGCTGTAAATCAAAATGTAGCAATTGGCGCGGCTGTACTATCCGGTCTTGGTGCTGAAGCCTCAGGCATGATCGCCGCTTACGTTGGTATACAGGCATACCGCAAGCAGAAATATGGGCTAATGGTCGTGTCAATCATTGCCTTCCTGTCCTACGCGATATTCATGGCTATCGGTATTTCAGCAGCGCGTGACCCGTTGACAATGGTAAGCACGATCGTCATATCCATAATCGCCTATGTGTCCGTTGGGGTTTTGACGGATTTACGCGGTGTCACCTCGGAAAAAGCCGAAGAAGTGAATATGGACATTAACCTGATGGCAGCCCAACGCTTGCTGGCGAACGCAGAGGCACGCAGGAATAAAAGCGTTCAGCCACAACCACCCACCAGCCTGCCACAGGTATCGGCTCCACCGCCTCCACCTGGGCCGTCCAGTCAGTCCACTGGTATTGGACACGGTAGACAATTCACCGGGTTATCAGATGACCATATAGCCGATATTCGAGATTACTGGAAAGCCAACCCGGACGCAACTCTTCGGCAGGCTGCGCAGGCTTGCGGATGCTCGCCCATGACTGCTGGCAAGTACAAACCATAAGGATACTGTTCATGAAACTTGCATCGTTCGATATCGAAATTTAAGACGAACTATCCAGCCCTGGCGAACCCGGCTGGCCCCCTCATATCTCATGCGCGGCCATTGCCATTGCGAATCTGGAAAACCCGGAGATTGGCCCGGATGTCCTTTTCTTTGCTTCCGCCCCTGGGAACGATTCAATGACCCCTTCCGAAGTTGACGGCCTATCCAGCGTGATCATGAATTTGCTCAATGCGTTTGCACTTATTTGAATAAACTAAATAATGGTTTTTTTGATGGTTGGAATAAAGATGTTATTTTTCAAAAATGGGAGGGAAGAGAGGGCTTGACGATTGTTGACGCATACGCATTCGGAGAAGTCCATGCTGGCATTATGCTTGGGAATATAGTTATGGCAAAAATTTGTCTTGGCTTCGAACCAGGTAGAGATAAGGATATTGACGGAAACAATGAAAAACTAAAAAAAATATTTTCTCCTTTTTCTGGAAAGTTTTGGGGAGGAACTCAAGGAGAAGATGGAAGAATAGATATTTCAGGTGAAATTGATTTATCAGGGAAAAACATTGAAACTAATAAAAAAAACAGCATAAAAACCTCTGGCAGTTTTCCGCTGGAAGTTGGATATACAAGCGCGGTAAAAACTTTTTTCTCTCTTTGTGCCGAAGGTGGTGTAGGAAGGTTAGCAAGATGGCCTTATGGTTCGCCAGATATTTATTTATTGATGATGGTCTAATGTCATTCAACTTCAACAAACGCCGCAAGCGGGCCGGTGAACAGCCGCCTGAACCTTCCAACGTTTTGGTAGAGTGCCCGGTCTGCCAGGCACGCACACCGAAGCTTTTTACCCCTCGCGTGCGCGACGTAATTTCGCACTCGTGCCCTGTTTGTGGGTCAGTGTCCAAAGGGTTTTATTATCATTCAGAAAGCGATCTGGTATTGCACTGGACATCGGTCGAAACTGTGGAGAAAT
>CAIWAX010000416.1 GCA_903910795.1 uncultured Anaerolineae bacterium | reverse complement strand
GGGGCCGCCCGGCACCTGCGCCAGGCCCAAATCCGCCACGCGCGCGTGCCCCTGTCCATCGAACAGGATGTTGCTGGGCTTCAGGTCACGGTGGATGATATCGTTGGCATGCAGGGCGGTCAAAGCGCCCGCCACTTCCAGCGCAATTTGCATGGCCTGCGCCACCGGCATGGGCTGGTTGGCTGCACGCACCTGTTCCAGCCGCATAACCAGATTACCGCCCGAGGCATACTCCATCTCCAACAGGCATAACTCTTCCGAGATGTGACAATCGTGGATTTGCAGCAGGTATGGGTTGGGAACCGGCGTATTGAGCCTGGCCCCCAGCCGGGATTCGAGCAGGAAGCGCGCCTGCGCGTCGCCGAACAGCGTGCTGCCGACGCCAGGCGCGTTATGCCGCAGCAGCTTGATGGCGCGCCGCACCAGCAGCACCGTATGTGTCACGAGATAGACTTCGCCAAAAGCGCCCTGGCCGAGCGTCTTTTCGATGCGGTATTTGTCGAGCAGGATGTCACCGGAGGCATAGGGCATAGGGTATCAGGTGTGGAGGTGTCAGGTGTCAGGCAAGTGCGAAAGTGCGGGGGTGCGTGGATTGTATTAATTATAAATGAGAAGCGCGGCTTTTCGATGAATGGGCAGGCTTCGGTGCCGGGAGGGGCGTGGTCTTCCCCCATGTCATTATGAAACAACATTCAGTGATGAAAGGATAGTGACGTTTATCCTTGGTTTATGCGAACTTCCTATGGTGGCGGGATAAGGGTGCGAATGAAATCAATATAAAAATTTGCAGATTTTTGATTTAGAGCCCAAACATGTGATTGGCATAAGCGAAGTATCCGGCATAACTCAGACAGCAGCAAAGCCAGCACAAAACCGTCACCACTATGGTAATCACCAGCGTTCGGGAAGTGCCGCCGGTTTTGACCGGGGTACTGGCCGCCTGGCGAGGCGCCGGGACAGGCATGGGCGGAGTTGTCCCGCCAGGTTTTTCGGGAGATGAGCGGGCGGGCGGCACAACCGGGGCCGTCCAGGGCCGCGCGGCAGGTTCTGCGGGGGAGGCGCGGGCTGGTTCGACTGGTTTGGGCGCGGGAAGCGGGGCATTGGCGGACATGTTCTTCAAGACCCCGTCCAGCAGCCGCGCGGCTTGAGCGCCATTCCAGGGACGCTGCTCCGGGTCTTTTGCCAGCATTTTTGCCAGCAGATCATCCAGCGCGGGGGGGATGTCCGCCCGCAGGCTGCTGGCGTGCGTGCCGGGTTGCAGGAACGTATAGTTGCGCCCGGTCAGCATCTCGAACAGCACCAGCCCCAGGGCATACACATCCGAGGGCGGTTTCAACAGCTTGCCCGAATTTTCCTGTTCCGGGCTCATATAACCGGGCGTGCCGGGGTGCGCCCGCGGTTCGCTGAACTGCGAGCGCAGGCTGGGCCCGCCCGGCACCTGCGCCAGGCCCAAATCCGCTACGCGCGCCTGACCGTGCTCATCGAACAGGATGTTGCTGGGCTTCAGGTCACGGTGCACGTAATCGTGCTCGTGCAGCGCCGACAGCCCTTCGGCGATTTGGGCCGCAATGCGCAGCGCCTGCTCCAGGCCAAAAGGCTGGCCGCCTGCGCGCGCCTGCTGCAGCCGCGCCGCCAGGCTGCCGCCCGCGGCGTATTCCATCTCCAGCAGGCTGATTTCATCCGAAAGGATGCAGTCATACACCTGCAGCAGGTGCGGGCGCGCGGCGGGCATGTTCAACTGCGCTCCGAGCTGCGCCTCCAGTTGGAAACGTGTTTGTGCTTCGTTGTAATCGTAACTGCCCACGCCGGGCGCGTCCCGTCTTAACACCTTCAAGGCGCGCAGCACTCCCAAATTCTTGTGCGTCACCAGGTAGACTTCGCCAAAAGCGCCCTGGCCGAGCGTCTTTTCGATGCGGTATTTGTCGAGCAGGATG
>CAIWAX010000415.1 GCA_903910795.1 uncultured Anaerolineae bacterium | reverse complement strand
CGCGCAGGAACGAAATGAAAGCTGGAAAAAAAGACCCGTATCGATTGAGCGATGCGGAGGTAAGGTTACTACAAGCAGGTTCGGACAACCCGAACCTGCTTACCGGTTATTTTTGTCGCAAGCCGGGGAAAGAGTTGGGGTGGCAGTTTGACGCAAACTTCACAGAAGATGGCGCATGGCAGCTCAATGCTTGCATGGCCACCCAGACACTGCACGTAATTGTCGGTGGTGTTGGAACCGGTAAGACCATTGGGGTGGCTGCTGGCGCGATTGTTTACGCCCTCACTACCCCGGATTTCAAATTTCTAAACATTGGCAAGGAACTCCACCAGGCGAAATATGTTTATAAGGAAATCGCCAACTTCTGCCAGGGTACGCTGCTGGAGAAGTTTGTTTGGACGATGCGTGAGAGTCCCACTCCCTATATTGAGTTCAGGTTTTATGTTGGTAAAGTTCTTTACAAAAGCACCTTTGAATTCTTTGGCCTAGGGGACGATGCGGATGCCATGAATATCTTCTCATGGAGAGGTGACTGGATCAACATCGAAGAGGCTGGCCGTATCGATAACCTGGCTGAAATCGCGGGAAACTTACAGACTCGTCTGACCGGTACGATCAATGACAGGCCCTATATCGGCAGGTTGTCCCTGATTTCCAACCCAATCGACAACCCGGATTTATGGAATTTGTTTGACCTTGCATTAAAAAGACCAGATAAAGTATTGTCTATTTCTATTTCCACCCTGCACAACAAGAATGTCACGGGCGATCAGGTTGATTCGATGCGCATGGTCATCCCTGAAAGTAAACAGGAAGCCTATATTTTAGGTGCGCGTGTTGATCCGGAAGGTGGATTCTATGATCGGGCAACCGTTTTGGCGTGTGGCTCTGATTCGATGGCGGAATTGATCAAGACTGCCTATGATGCGAAAACGCCCGGATATACCATCATAGAAGGTGCTAATCTGGGTTGGGTACACTTTGAGACGGCCTACGCCAACGATCATGAGTATTTGGTATTCGGAGATCCGGGCATTCTCGCTCCCCCCGCTAGAAATGCGCCTGTGCTTGCGGTTTGGGATGTGAGCAGTCCGAAAACAGGGGCACGACTTGTCGCTTTCTGGTGGGGGAACGGTCATGGCCGTATCGAACCCTTCGTGGATAAACTGATTTACTTTACACAGAAATATCATCCAATTATGGTCGGGATAGATTCCACGGCGACCCAGAAGTATCTGGCAGAGATGTTGACAACGGATAGAATTAGTGGCGAGGGTCTTTCTATTGAAGCAATAACTGGGATGGACTTCTCTGGCACAAAGAAGATGGGCTATCTTGCTTCTTTACGTATTGCAATGGAAGATAAGAAGCTTAGCTGGCCATCGACAGTGAAAGGCGTGAGGCAAATAACTGGTTATGATCCACTTCGTGATACTTCAGCTTCAAAACTTCCGCAAGACATTGTTAGTGCTTTTGCGATGTCTGCATTTGGCATTCGTCGGTACTGGGCGGGACTGGCTGATGATTATGGCGAAATATCTGAAAAGAATGAGCCTCTGGATGTCGATGAAAGCGGAACTCTTAGACGAGCGAGAGATTCAGCTCCTGTATCCAGATGGTATTCCGGGAGTCG
>CAIWAX010000414.1 GCA_903910795.1 uncultured Anaerolineae bacterium | reverse complement strand
CTACCGCTTACAAGGCGGTTGCTCTACCAACTGAGCTAAATCGGCTTTGTGAAACTTGATTTCTGCCTTCGACATTGCTGATTAAGGCAAGAAAAAAGGGCTGGCACGTTAGCACCACCCCTTTATCTTATTTGGCTCCCCAATTCGGACAAATCTGGGCACTGGACAATCACCATTGCAATTTAATATCGGTGCACCGAAGCGATAAATCTGAGCACTGGAAAACTTCTATAACGCTAGCGTAGTACAATATTCAGGCTAACATCAGGGGGGCCACAATAGTTAATAACGCAGCCGCTGGGCCAGAAGATGCACGGCGGCTCTACTACTAGTTTTTAAGGGTTAAGTTTTGTGCAGTGAATTACTCACCCATTTCATATCCCATCGCTTTGTAGCCCTGCTGGCGCTTATCCCACATACGTATCAAGGCTGGATGACCCGTATCAACGAAATCATAAATACGCACTTCAGTTTTTCCAGCATGTTCCCGATGTAAACGCCCTGCATATTGTTGCAACGTACCTTTCCATGAAATCGGCATAGCCAAAACCAGCGTATCGAGTGGAGGATGGTCAAAGCCTTCTCCAACCAGCTTTCCTGTCGCCAGCAGTACACGCGGCGCATCGGAAGGCAACTCGTTCAACTCTTTTATAACTTGAGTGCGCTGCTTTTTTGGCACTCGCCCGTGAAGAATAAATAACCCACTCACGATAGCCGTCAAATTTTGACGAATTAACTCAAGATGATCGGTACGCTCGGTCAGCACCAAAACCTTCCGCCCTTCCTGATAAGCTTGCACAATCGTGCTGGCAATTAATTCAGCGCGCTGAATATTTATCGCCAAGTGCAGAAATACTTCCTGAATCGCAATATCCTGCGCCAGCTCAATCGGTGCTAACAGCATTTTCGGAATCACTTTCAGCACCTGCGGCATTCCCTCCGGCTTCGCTGCCGTGTAACGGATCGGCCCGCACTGCATAAAAATGATAGGCTGCCTGCCATCACGCCGAATTGGCGTGGCGGTCAGCCCCATCACATATTTAGCCTTTGCGCGTTTCAGTATCTCATCAAAGGAGAATGCAGACAGATGATGACATTCATCGACGATGATATGGCCATACTGCTCGACCCTTGAATCGACCTCTCCCTGGCGATTCAACGATTGCATGACGGCAATGTCAATTTTGCCGGACGGCTTATTTTTTCCTCCACCAATGACACCAACCATCTCTTTACCCGCACCGAGAAAAGTTTGCAATCGCATCTGCCATTGTTTCAGCAAGTCGGCACGATGGACAAGAATCAAAGTATTCACGCCACGTCTTGCAATCATTGCGGCAGCTGCAACAGTTTTCCCAAAAGCCGTCGGCGCACACAGCGTGCCGATGTCATTCTGCAACATCACGCCGATAGCAATTTCTTGATCGTTGCGCAACGTGCCCAGAAAACTGATCTCCAGAGGCTCACCAACGACACGTTCATCGATCAAATTACAACGGATATTATTTTCTTGAAGTAGCTCTTGCGCTGCCGACAAGCACCCTCGTGGCAAGGCAATATGTTTCGGGAAATTTTCCGCACAACCGATAATACGTGGCTCATCCCATGCTGGCATGCGCATTGCCTGAAGTTTATAGAATTCCGGGTTTTGAAAGGCAGCCAACCGAATCAAACGATTCGCAAGAGCTTGTGGCAACTTTGCTTTTTCGAAATACAGCCTGTTAGCCAGCGTAACCTTAAGGGATTTTGGCATTTTCCCGGGAAGTTTTTTCGATAGCAAAGTGCGCTGCTTCCAAGGGGTTTTCTGATCTTCATCTGTAATAAACGCCACATCCAATGGATGTGCATTACCCATGGCGAGCAGAATGGCGGACTCCATCGCTTCGCGACTGATTGGCCGTACTGATGCAAGGTAGCCCCACTGATCCTCATAAGGCAAAAAATTCTCATCTACGAACAAGCTAAATCCCTGCTCGCGCGGCTTCTTTTGTAATGGCAGTGCGATCAAGTTACCAAATCCACCCTTGGGCATGGTGTCTTGGTTCGGGAATAAGCGATCATAAGAAGTCAGTTGTAATTGTCTTGTGCGCGCACAGGTGTGACTGATGATGGCGGTACCCAATTGACGCGCCTCACGCGCCGAGACACTACGCTCAAAAAATATCCAAACGTGCGCACCTTTGCCCGAGCGGGAAATTTCAACTGATGCGGGCACCCCCATTTCATGACACGAGAGTGCGAACGCCCTGACATCCTCACGCCAATCCGCCTCATCAAAATCTGCGGCCAAAAAATGGCATGTATCATCAGTTAATAACGGATACACCCCGATCGTGTGTTTCCCAGCGAGGTGATCAAAAACGATGACGTCAGTTAGTGGTTTAAGTAACTGGTGACTACAATTGGAACACTTGACGCGAGGTTTGTCGCAAACCCCTGCGCGCCATTCATTCACGCAAACCGGAGAGTAGCCCACTTTACCGGTTTTCTGACTCTCCCAACGGATAGGATAAACATCAGTTCGACCACGAAATAGGCGCATGAATAGCGCAACTTTTTTATCTGTACTTAATTTTGATGGCTCTGAGACTTTAGCAGGTCGTTGAACCGGCACAGGATCAGCCAACTTTTTCCAAGCGATCCCATGTGCCTCAAGAAGCTGGACAAGCCGCGCATTTTCAGCGCGAAGCTCAATTAATGGGGAGGACTCGTCCACCGAATGCCCATATGACTATGCGAAGACAACAGACACATGACCTTCTGTGCGCGATCGCGGCGCAGACTTAACAACGATCTGAATATCTCGCCCCAATCGCGTGAGACATTCCAACATCTTAGTTTCAGAAATACCGCGAAACTGACCGCGCAACAAACCTGACAGCTTAGGTTGTGTGATACCCAGCAGTTCGGCGGCTTGAACTTGCGTTAATTTGCGACGCTTGATGATATCGCCAATATTAGTGGCTAACTGAGCTTTAACCCACATTTCTTCGGCATCAGGCACACCAAGATCGGCATACACATTATTGCTACCGGATTCAATATCACTCATTTTTTTACTCCTTCCGCATGGTGCTGCGCCAATTTCAACCTATCTCGAATCAGATCAATATCCTGCTTGGGGGTAGCGATACCCTTATGTGATTTCTTTTGAAAACAATGGAGCACGTACACAGCATGCCCAAACCGGACAGTGTAGACAGCTCGATAGGTATTGCCGTCATCATCTTCAACTACTTCAAGAACACCCGCCGAGCCAAAACCCTTCAGTGGCTTCGCTTGTGAATGTTTTCCTCCATGCTGCGCCACATGAAGCGCAAATCCAAAGACATCCACGACATCAGACGGCATGGACATCAAATCCTTTTTTGACGATGCGACCCACTCAAGAGGTTTAACCATGACTGTATTCATGCGCAGATTATATTCATATAGGTATAAACATCAAGCTATTTTCAAATCGAGCGTCAAAAAGCTGAAAAACTCGGGATCTGGAAAGCGGCCCGACTGAAACAGACAATGAGAATGGCTCAGTTCGACTTAACCAGCTGTACAAATATAAATATGATCAAGTATTCCATATGGAATACTTTTTATATATTATCAATAAATATGGAATGTTTATATTGACCAATTGGAATTGCACGGCTATGATGTGCCAAGTTACGCGAAATTATCAATAGTGAGTGAGGAGTTATCGTGAGTGAAAGAGCAAAAATTATGGTTAGCCTAGTTACCCCTTTGATCGATCGGCTTAATCGTCAAATGGAACAAATCGGCATTCGCAGAGATGCTTACCTGACCCAATTGTTGAATTTTGAATTAAATAAATTAGTAATAGAACTAGGCGACAAATGTAACAGCGAGGCAGGAAAAAAGTATCTTGGGATGGAACTTCAAAAACTACCAAAGACATCAGTAAGTATTGCACTTAATAAATCAGTGATCGAAAAAATTAGCTATGTATGCAAAAAACATAACATAGATAGAGACTGCCTTATTAACCGAATTATATTTTTCCTTTCAGCGGAACGTAAGCATTTAATAAATATTGGGTTAGATTGCTCAACACAATCTCTTCCCGTTGATCTGACTGAGGGTCTGGTCAATCCATTTGAACAAGCTCATGAACTAATCAATGAGCCATTTTCTAAAATCCGAGAATGGATGACACAGTCAGATAATGAAATTTCAACTTTCTATCTTTGGCCACTTGATGTAATTGGATTAAATTGCGTGATAGATGACCATTTAGTTCCAGGAACAAATAAGTATCTAGAATTTATAGCATCATTTTCTTAATATAACACCAAGGAGGAATCATGGCATATACATTACACGCACAAATCCAATCCCAACGACGCGGGATTCCTGAAGAGCTTTCAGACTTAGTAGTTGCATATGGCCAAGAGCACAAGTCCACTCGTCATTGCCAAGTCTTTCGCATAAACAAAAATGAACGGAAAACACTGCAATATGATGAGCCAATACTGTACAAGTGCTATATCTGTTCAGCAGTCTAAATTATTTAATAAAAAATCAATTTATATCCAGCCTGCCAATGTGCAACGCGCGAACCGTGAGCGCCGAAGGTGCGAATGCTAGGTGACCGCGTCCAGCGGTCATG